>JAYSZH010000033.1:0-14754 GCA_043738155.1 Polaromonas sp.
AAGCTCCAGGCGGCAAATTATGTGCGTACAGCGCTCTTAAAACTAGAGCAAGAAGTAGCTGAAGGTCACGGCAAAGCCAGTGCAGGTGCTGCCAATGCGCTGCGCAATGCCTTGAAAGAGCACGGCAAACTGATTGATGACAAGCTGGAAAACCAAGCCCATGCCGCGCTGGCCGCTGCTGGCGAACTGGAAGGTTGGCAGCGCTGGCGTGCGGATCAAATTCGTGAAGAGTTGCTGATCAAAGCCGAGGGATTGCTCAAACGCCCCGACGGCCAAGCCTTGGGCGGACGCAAAATGCAAGAAACCTTGCGTACCATGCGTGACCAGTGGAAGCAAACTGACCAAGGCGGCCCCGCCAACCATGCCCTGTGGAAGCGTTTTGACGATGCCTGCAACGCCGCCCATGTGGTGGTGGAAGCCTGGATTGAGAAAGTCAAAGCTGAAAACGCCATCCACCGCGCTGAGCGTTTGAATTTACTGGCTGAAGTAACGGCTTGGGGTCAAGGCGCAGACGGTGCAAGTTCGCCAGTTGCTGAACTGACCAACAAGGGCGATTGGAAAGCCATCAGCCGTGGTTTGAACCAGTTTGCCGACCGTTGGCAAAACCTGGGCCATGTGTCTGAAAAGACCTTTGCCGAGCTGCAACCCCAGTGGAAAGCCGCGATGGATGCCGCTTACGCACCACTGCAAACCGCCCAAAAAAGCAGTGTAGACCGCCGCCACGCCATGATTGAAGAAGCCAAAATGCTGGGCGCTATGCCTGTGATGCGCATCGACGCCGTCAAAGCTCTGCAGCAGCGCTGGACGCACGAGGCGCAAAGCATGCCGCTGGATCGCAAATTTGAGCAAAAGCTGTGGGATGCCTTCCGCCATCCGATCGACGAAGCCTTCAACCGCAAAACCCAAGAGCGCGAAAAAGCCGCGTCTGCGATGGGCGAGCACGACAAACACGTTTTGGAAGCCTCCAAAGCGCTGCAAGCCGCCAATGCGTCCGGTGACGGTCAGCAAATCCGCGCTGCCATTGCCGCCCTGGAAGCCGCTATCAAAGGTCAAACCGCCGCTAAAGTGGTCGAAAATGCCGCAATAAGTGCTGAAAATGAGTCAAAAACAGCTGTAGCCGGCGTAAATATTGCCTCTGTAGCTATAGAAAACATAGCAAATTTTGAAAATGGCGACATCAATGTGACGGTCAATTCGACTGAAGGCGCAAGTCCTGTCGAACAAGTTGAAGCCCAAGAAAAAGCTGATGTTGAGGCAGATGCCATGGCTGATGCGGCTGAAGAGGCTGAAAAAGCCGAAAAAGCGCCTGAACAAGCAACCATTGAGGCACCTGTGGAGCCTCCAAAACCTGCGCCCAAGAAAGTCATCGCCGTGCGCGGTGACGACCGCCCAGGGATGAAGAAGGCTGAGCCTGCGCCTGCCGGCAAGTTCGGCGACCGCAAGTTTGGGGATCGTAAACCGGGTGGTGATAGAGATGGACGGCCTGATTCACGCGGCCCACGCCCTGATAGCAGAGGTGACAATCGTGGTGAGCGTGGCGACAGGTTCTCAGACCGCCCAGCTTACGAAGACCGCGGTCCGCGTCTGGGTGACGCCGCTTTCCGCGCCCAGCGCGAGGCTTTGGAATCGGCTCAGTTTGCTCTCAAAAAACTCGCCGCCGCAGCCCATGGCGAGGTGTTGGTGCAATTGTTGGACGCGTGGAAAGACCGCGCTGCCGACAAAGTGCCAAGCGCCCAAGATTTGGGCAAACAACTACCGCCTACAGCTCGCAGCGCGTGGACTTCCGCGCTTGCAGCCGCGCCAGCAGGTAAGCAAGCCGATGCGGATACCGCGCTCTTACGCCTAGAAATGGCCGCAGAACTGCCCACGCCAGCCGAGCATTTGGCAGCGCGCCGGATGCTGCAATTGCAGCTGCTCACCAAACGCAACGACCCCGCGCCAGCCCAAACCTGGACGGCAGATGCGGCCAAAGTGTTTGCCAGCGGCTTTGACGATGGTGCAGCACGACGGGTGCAAAATGCGCTGAAAGTGTTGTTGAAGCGTTAAAAACCATTGCGGATATGACTTTTAGGCCATCCGCAATAAGTTCGGCGTCAATAAGTTCGGCGTTTAAGTTGCGAACTTGGCCGGCTTGGGCGGGTTGGCTGGTCGTTTTAGCCGCATTTTTACTGGGTATTGGCACAGACGCAGTCGGATCAAGTAGCCATACCGTCAATATCCTCGCGCCGCCGCTGTTGCTGTTGATGCTTTGGAATTTGGCGGTTTACGGGTTTATTGTCGTTAACGTACTTTCAAAATCACGGCATTTCAAACTCCCAAAGCTTGATCCAACCGAGGCCATCGCCTTAGCGCGTGGCACAACGGTGATGCACTGGGCAGCCGCAGCGCTGGCTTTGGGGGCTTTGCTTGCGATGTATTGGCGCGGGCTTGTGTTTGATTACCAAGCGCTGTGGCAAAGCACGTTTTTGTCGGTCAACTCTGCGCATCAACTCGTTCGGACTGTTCTTGCGCCTGCGGTTTGGCTGAGTCATATCGCTTTCGGTTCAGTTTTTCCTGATTTGGCCAGCTTTGAACAATTACGCGCACCCGCCAGCCAAGGCGAAAACGCAGGGCGATGGATCCATTGGTACGCTATCACCGTGTTTTTGGTTGTTTTGCTGCCGCGCTGCTTGCTGGCGCTGTGGGCGAATCGCCAGGCGCAAAAACTTCAACGGGCGCAAGTGGCCAAACCTGCCGCTGTGCAAACACCAACGTCTAACAGCCCGCAAACCATCGCCCCGACAAGCTACACCAGCGTCCAAACCATTGCCCTCAGCCTCGTCGCCCATACCAATGTCGGCAAAACGACGTTGGCGCGGACGCTCTTGGGTCGCGATATCGGCGAAGTCCGCAATGCCGAGCACATCACCCACACGGCTGAAAAACACACGCTGGTTGAAGCACTGCATGACCAAGTTTTAGAGCGGTTAGAGCTGTGGGACACGCCCGGTTTTGGCGACAGCGAGCTGCTGGCCAAGCGCATGTCGCAAGCGGGCAACCCGATTGGCTGGTTTTTGTCGGAAGTGTGGGACAGACTGCAAAACCGCGCTTTTTGGTACAGCCAGCGGGCTGTGCGGCATATTTTGGACGAGTCGAATGTGGTGCTGTACCTCATCAACGCGTCCGAACATCCTGAGGATGTGGCGTATTTAGACGCTGAGCTGAAAGTGCTGGATTTGATTGGCAAACCTGTGGTGGTGTTGCTGAACCAGGTGGGCGACATAACCACGCCTGAAGCGGCCGAGACAGAGATGCACCGCTGGAAAGCACGCGTAGCCAAAGCCAAGTGCGTGAAAGACGTACTCTTATTAGATGCCTTCACCCGCTGCTGGGTGCAAGAAGGGCGTTTGTTGGAGGCAGTGGCGAAGTCTTTGCCAAACAGACAAGCAGCATTCGCACGGTTAAAGACGGCTTGGCAGCAACGCAATCAGCAGCGTTTTCAGGCATCCATGAACTTGTTAGCCCAGCGTTTGATGCGGGCCGCAGAAGACCGTGAAATCGTCAAAGACACGGGTTTGCTGGGCAAAATCACCGCTGGTAACGCCGAAAAAGACGCCGCCATGCAGCGCTTGGCGCAGCGGCTGGATGCGGATGTGCGCAGCAGCACCGATGCATTGATTGCATTGCATCAACTCGATGGTAACGGCAACCGTGATGCGTCCAAAACGGTATTGACGCAGTTAAGCCGTTTGGCAGAGCATGTAGCGCTTAAAGCCCCGCAAAGCGAAGGTAAAGCTGCGCTGTGGGGCGGGGTGGTGACGGGTGCCTTGATGGGGCTGAAAGCTGATATTTTGAGCGGCGGTTTGACCCTGGGTGGCGGCATGCTGGCCGGTGGCGTACTGGGAGCACTGGGCGCGGCAGGGCTGGCACGGGGGTATAACCAAGTCAAAGGCATAGCCACGCCAACGCTAGCTTGGACGCCCCAGGTTTTAGACGATTTAACCCGCTCCGCCTTGCTAGGCTACCTAGCCGTCGCCCATTTTGGACGTGGCCGTGGTGAGTGGACTGAGGTCCAGCCGCCCGCCTTTTGGGTAGAGCGCATTGAGGCTGCACTTGCACCGCAATGGGTAAAATTGCATGCGATTTGGGAAAAATCATCCGAGACAGCAGCCAAGGCAGACGCTCAAGCCGAGCTCCAAACCATCTTGATGCAAACCAGCCAATCGGTGCTGGAAAGTCTGTATCCCGAAGCTGGGCAGCCAGCGTGACGGCTCACTTTTTGATAGCCGGCGCAGGTATTGGCGGTTTGGGCGCTGCGTTGGCTTTGGCGCAAACAGGTGCGAAAGTGACCGTTTTAGAGCAATCAGACGTTTTCGGAGAAGTCGGCGCGGGCGTGCAAATCAGCCCAAATGCCTACAAAGTGCTGTGCGATTGGGGTTTGGCTGAGGTGTTGAAGCAAACTGCGAACTTTCCTGAAAAGCTGCAAGTTCGAAGTGCTGCATCGAACAAATTACTCGGCCAACTCGAACTGGGCAACAAAGCGAGCAGTCGCTACGGCTACCCGTTTGCTACCTTTCACCGCGCTGATTTGCATACTTTGCTGTTAAATGCCGTGCGCCGACAGCCGAATGTTGCGTTGCATTTGAATGCCAGAGTCAGTCATATTGCTGAATCAAATCAACAGCTTACAGTCACAACGGAATCAGGCGGAGAGTTCACGGCTGACGCTTTGATAGGCGCTGACGGCGTGCGCAGCCGCGTTCGTCAGCAGGTTGTAGATGCTACGCCGCCTCGCGCGACAGGCCACACCGCCTGGCGAGCTTTGCTACCCGTGGCGGATGTGCCGTCCGAATTGCAGCAAGACCAAGTCACCGCCTGGCTAGCCCCAGACAGCCACACCATCGCCTACCCCGTGCAGCAGGGCAAATCGCTGAATCTCGTGTATTGTGCTGAAAATAGGGGTAAAATTGACCTCCAGCCGGCGTATTTATTGACTTTGCAGCTATCAAAATCATTGCAAAAAATATTCCAAATAGCCACTGAAACAAACGCGTGGACACGCTGGGACTTGTTCGACAGATCGCCCATGGCTTCATCCGCCGAGATGTTCAATCCCGCCCACCCCCACATCGCCCTCCTAGGCGACGCCGCCCACCCCATGTTGCCGTATTTGGCGCAGGGGGCTGGCATGGCGCTGGAAGATGCGCAGGCTTTGGCTGCAGCAGTTCAGCACAACAGGGAAGATTTGCCAGCAGCTTTGCAGCTTTACGCCCAATCCCGCTGGCAACGCAACGCCCAAGTGCAAACCCGCGCCGCCCGAAACGGCATGATTTTCCACGCCAAACCACCCGTCAGTTGGGCGCGAGATGCGGCGATGGGGCTGTTGGGCGAGAAATTATTGGACATGCCGTGGCTTTACGGTAACACCAACCCTGTAGAATCTACGTTTTAACAGCCAGTCACAAATAGCTATGTCCGCTTGGGTGCTGCCAGATCACATTGCCGATGTTTTGCCGTCCGAGGCTAGGCACATCGAAGAACTCCGTCGCAGTTTGCTAGACACCGCCCGCAGCTATGGCTACGAGCTGGTGATGCCGCCTTTGTTGGAGCATCTAGAGTCGTTGCTCACAGGTACTGGCGAAGCGCTGGATTTGCAGACGTTCAAACTGGTGGATCAGCTCTCTGGTCGCACGCTGGGTTTACGTGCCGACACCACGCCCCAAGTCGCCCGCATTGACGCACATTTGCTCAACCGTGCCGGTGTGACGCGGCTTTGCTACGCTGGCCCCGTGCTGCACACCCGCCCAGACCGCCCGCAAGCGACCCGCGAGCCGTTGCAGTTTGGCGCTGAAATTTATGGTCACGAAGGTCGCGAGGCGGATTTGGAAGCGCTTTTGCTGGCACTTGATTGCCTGAAAGTTGCGCAGGTCAGTCATCTGAGCGTTGATATGTCTGACGCGCGGATTGTGCGTTATTTGCTCTCTGAAGCCAGTATTCACACCAGCTTGCCAGCATCGCAGCTGAGCCAAATTCACACCGCTTTGGCTGAAAAAGACGCCAGCGAACTGGCCAGTTTGACCAAAGCACTGCCTAAAACTGCGCGCGACAGCTTGGTCGCCTTGGTGCAGTTGTATGGCGATGTTAAGGTTCTAGACGAAGCTGAAAAAGTGCTGCCACCGTCCATAGACGTCAGCCGAGCGCTATTAAGTTTGAAGTGGTTGGCATCTCAAATAGCAGGTACAAAGGTGACATTTGACCTGGCTGAGCTCAGCGGCTACGCCTACTACAGCGGGGCGCGTTTCGCGATTTACGCCAAAGGCGCGCCTGATTCCTTGGTGCGCGGCGGGCGTTATGACGAGGTCGGCGCGGTTTTTGGCCGTAACCGCCCAGCCGTAGGTTTCAGCCTGGATATCAAAGAGTTGGTGAGCGCCGTTGCGCCGCGTCCGCTCAAAGCCGCGATTCGTGCGCCTTGGGGTGAGTCGGCCCCTTTGCGTGCCGCGATCACCCGTTTGCGCCAAGGCGGTGAAACTGTGGTCTGCGTGCTACCAGGTCACGAGAGCGAAGTGGACGAGTTCGATTGTGACCGCGAGTTGGTTGAGGTCACAGGGCAGTGGGTCATACAGGCAATTTAGAAGCGGTTTAAGCAGTTTAAGAGCTAAGCCGTTCAAGATTTAATCGATTTAAATAAAGCATAGGTAATTTGATGAGTGCAATGAACAAAGTAGGTCGTAATGTGGTCGTCGTCGGCACCCAATGGGGAGACGAAGGCAAAGGCAAACTGGTCGATTGGTTGACCGAAAGCGCCGGCGGCGTCGTCCGTTTCCAGGGCGGCCACAATGCGGGTCACACCTTGGTCATCAACGGCGTGAAAACAGCGCTGAACTTGATTCCCAGCGGCATCATGCGCCCGGGTGTGAAGTGCTACATTGGCAACGGCGTGGTGTTGAACTGCGCGCATTTGTTCAAAGAAATCGCCGGTTTAGAGGCGATTGGCGTTGAAGTCCGCTCCCGCCTGCGCGTCAGCGAGGCTTGTCCGCTGATTTTGCCTTTCCACGAGGCCATCGACGTGGCCCGTGAAATCAAGCGCGGCAGCGGCGGCGCTGAGAAAATCGGTACCACCGGCAAAGGCATCGGCCCCGCCTACGAAGACAAAATCGCCCGCCGCGCCCTGCGTGTGCAAGACTTGAAATACCCCGAGCGTTTTGCCACCAAGCTGCGTGAGCTGCTGGACCTGCACAACCACGTACTGACCACTTACTTGGGCGCACCCGCGTTGGAGTTTGAGCCGATTTACGCGGATGCGATGAAACAAGCCGAACTCATCAAACCGATGATGGCGGACGTGTCGCGTGAGCTGAACGATGCCCACAAAGCCGGCGTCAACCTGCTATTTGAAGGTGCGCAGGGCACGTTGTTGGATGTGGACCATGGCACATATCCGTTTGTCACCTCCAGCAACTGCGTCGCAGGTAACGCCGCAGCAGGTTCAGGCGTCGGCCCGAATTTGTTGCACTACATGCTGGGTATCACCAAAGCCTATTGCACCCGCGTCGGCGGTGGCCCGTTCCCGACCGAGCTGGAATGGCAAAAAGAAGGCACCCCTGGCTACCACATGAGCACTGTGGGGGCGGAGCGCGGCGTGGTGACAGGGCGTTACCGCCGTTGTGGCTGGTTTGACGCGGCGCTGCTGAAGCGTTCCGCCCAAGTCAATGGCATCACCGGTTTGTGCATCACCAAATTGGACGTTTTAGATGGTTTGACCGAGCTGAAACTCTGCGTCGGTTACACCTTGGACGGCCAAACCATAGACATCTTGCCCATGGGCGCAGACGATATCGAGCGCTGTGTGCCGATTTATGAAACCCTACCAGGTTGGTCAGAATCCAGCGTGGGCGTGACCGAATATGCCAAGCTGCCCGCCAACGCCAAGCGCTACTTAGAGCGTATTGGTGAGGTGACGGGCGTGCCGATTGATGTGATCTCCACCAGCCCGGACCGCGACCACACCATCATGATGAAGCACCCGTTTGTGGCGAATTGAGCGCTGATTTAAGCTTTTAAGTGCAGTTCAAGTGAATTTAAGTGTTAAATTGGCCTCTAGCCGGTGTATTTATTGCCTAGAGTGCTATTAAATTAGGAGTAAATGAACATGTTGACTGAAGACGGCAAACACCTGTACGTGAGCTACGACGAGTACCATAACCTGATTGAAAAACTCGCCATCAAAATCCACCAATCCGGCTGGCAGTTCGATACCATTTTGTGCCTCGCACGTGGCGGCATGCGTCCGGGTGACATTTTGTCGCGCATTTTTGACAAACCTTTGGCCATCATGTCCACCAGCTCCTACCGCGCCGAAGCTGGTACGCAGCAGGGCAATTTGGACATCGCCCGCTTCATCACAACGCCAAAGGGTGAAATCGCTGGCAAAGTGCTGCTGGTGGACGATTTGGCGGATACCGGTCACACCTTGATCAAGGTGATCGATCAGTTGAAAAACAACTATGCACCGATTACCGAGCTGCGTAGCGCCGTGCTGTGGACCAAGGGCGTTTCGGCGTTTCAGGCGGATTATTCGGTCGAGCATTTGCCGACGAACCCGTGGATTCACCAGCCGTTTGAAGGTTACGACTCCACGAGGGTGGAGCAACTGATTACGAAGTGGTCGGTTTAAACCTCAATTCGCTAAATCCTGTCATTCCCGCGAAGGCGGGAATCCATGTTGGCGCTTGTGGATTCCCGCCTTCGCGGGAATGACGGCATCATAGATATTTACATTGATATAGATTCTTTCGGGGAAATGTGATGGATAAAACGACGCAACTTATTCATCACCCCTACCAGCCGCCAGAGGGCTACAGCGCGCCGCAGCCTGGTGTGTTCAAAGCGTCCACCATCTTTTTCCCCAGCGTGGCTGTCTTGCGTGAGCGTTACAAAGACGAAATTGGCCACCAATACACCTATGGCACCAAAGGCACGCCAACCACGTTTTTGCTGGAGGAGCGGCTGTGTACGCTTGAAGGTGGCAACTATTGCACCTTGGTGCCCAGTGGCTTGGCCGCTATTGCGCTGGTGAACTTGGCGTTGCTTGCATCTGGCGACGAGGTGCTGATTCCAGACAACGTCTACGGCCCCAGCAAAACGCTGGCCAACGGTGAACTGGCCAATTTTGGCATCAGCCACCAAGTGTATGACGCCATGAACCCAGCCGATCTGGCCGCGAAGATCAGTGCCAAAACCAAGTTGGTCTGGCTGGAAGCACCCGGCTCGGTGACGATGGAATTTCCCAATCTGACTGAGTTGGTGCGTATTTGTAAAGCAAAAAATGTGCGGATCGCTTTGGACAACACCTGGGGGGCGGGCATCGCCTTCAATCCGTTTGAGCAAGGTGTTGACATCTCAATCCATGCCTTGACCAAATACCCCAGCGGCGGCGGTGATGTGTTGATGGGCAGTGTGATGACCCGCGACGCTGCGTTGAGCGGTCAAATCAAGCACTGCCACATGCGTCTTGGCTACAGTGTTGGCGTTAATGACATAGAAACCATCCTGCGCTCACTACCTAGCCTGGCTATTCGTTACGCAGCGCATGGTGCAGTTGCACAAGAACTGGCCATGTGGTGTCAACAACAACCGAACATCGTGCAAGTGCTGCATCCTGCTTTACCAGATTCGCCAGGGCATGCGCATTGGCAAGCACTGTGCGAAACGGGTCGCTCTGCAGGACTTTTTAGCATCATCTTGCACGAACGCTTCAGCAACGCACAAATTGATGCGTTTTGTGATGCCTTAAAAGTTTTCAAAATAGGTTTTAGTTGGGGTGGGCCAATGAGTTTGGTGATTCCGTACAAGGTGCAGCACATGCGCGCATTGCCTTTGCCTGAATACTTGCAAAAAGGTCATTTGGTGCGGTTTTCGATTGGTTTGGAGGCGGTGGAGGATTTACAGGCCGATTTGGTGCAGGCGATGCACCTTGCTTTCAATTAAGGTCAAGAAGCTGTTAAAGTCATGGTCACAGCAAATTTACTAAATATACCGAAAGACAACCTTGGCAACTCCTAATTACGGCTTCGAAAAGCGTCAAAAAGAACTCGCGAAAAAGAAGAAAAAAGAGGAAAAGCTCAAGATGAAGTCTGAACGCAAGGTCGGTGACCCGATTGAAGGCGAACCTGAAGACGGCGTACAAGATGACACCCCGCCTTCGATCGATCAGCCTGATGCTCCTGCAGGTACATAAAAGAAAAGCAAGTTGCGGGGTTTTTATTTGCGTTTTCTGTAATTGCCGTTTTGCGCCAACTTGATTTGTTCAATCGCACGTTGACCCGCCGTAAAACCCGCAGCAATCAATTGCGCACGATTTCCAAAGTCTGAACCTGAAAAACCACCCACATTGGGTCGGATCAAGACATCTGCTTTTTGGCCTTCCAGCTTTGATATCGACTGCCCCATGATCTCAAACGATTGCATCACAATCTCGTAAATGCCGGTTGCATGCGCGTTTTGCGGTGCGGCGCCCACGTCGATGGCCACAATCGTTTCAGCGCCCATTTGGCGCGCCACCGAAACGGGCAGCGGGCTGCTGATGGCGCCATCCACCAGCTCCATGCCACCAATCATGGTTGGTAAAAACACCCCCGGCATGCTGCTAGAAGCGCGCACGGCTTGACCGGCGTCGCCCATGCGTAATTGCACAGGATCGCCTGTTTTGAGATTCGTTGCCATGGCGATGAATGGCGTTTTCAGTGCTTCCAGAGGCTTGTCTTTGACAAAGTTATTGATGAGCTTTTGCAGCGCCTCGCCACCCACCAGACCACGCTTGGTGTTGCTGACGGTGTCAATCACATCTGCATCGCGCACCTTCATCGCCACATCTTCCATCTGCAAACCGGTGTAGCCAGCAGCATAAAACACACCAATCACGCTGCCTGCGCTGGCGCCCACGATCAAATCAGGCTTGATGCCAGCAGCGTCAAATGCTTTGATGATGCCAATATGTGCAAAGCCACGTGCTGAGCCAGCGCCCAAGACCAAAGCGAGTTTGGGACGTCCGCTTAGGGCCATGCTAGGCACAGCTGCCGCTGCGATAGAGGCACCAAGGGCGGCAGAGAAGTGACGACGATTGAGCATGGGGTCTTTCATAAAATTCAGAGTAAGGAATGGGTTTGGCTCTTGCAGACAGGTTGATTGCGTCAATTATGACAAAGGCCGTATTGTGCCTTTATCAACCATGGTCTTGAGCTTTGAAAAAGCCAATTGAAATGCATTGTTAGACGCATCGTCAGTTAGCTTGTCCGTTGTTTCATCTAAAAGTGTGATTTCAGTACGACGGTTTAAGGCACGGCCTTGCTCTTGGCTGTTTGACATGACGGGTCTATGAAAAGCAAGGCCCGCTGATTTAAGACGCTTGGCGGGAACCCCACGCTTTTGCAGCGCTTCACTAACGACTTTTGCACGCGCATTTGATAGCTCTTGATTGACTTCAATACCGCCTATGTTGTCGGTGTAACCCTCGACAGCAACTTGTTTTGATGATTTATAAATGATCAAAAATGCTAATTTATCTAAATAAGGTACAGCTGCAGTGCTTAGACTGGCTTTGCCAAATTCAAAGAGCATGACGTTATTTTTCAATTTAACTTCCACGCCACGCGAGGTTTGATCCATGTGATACAGCGGCTTATGCATAGTCATCAAGTAATAACTGATGACTATTGCAATAGCTAGGCAAATAGCCAGGCAAAAGCCCAAACAAATTTGAAATTTGTGATGGATGGAAGTTGTGTGTTTCATTCGATAAATAGTACCGAACACGACACACGTCTTGCAATAATCCTGTCATCTTAGAAGGTGACAAAGCGTTACTGGTATGAACAAATCTGTATCTTTTTTCAAGAAAGTGAGACTAAAAATTTTTATCTAAAAAAAGAAAATATAAATATCTTCCTTTAGAGGGCGTCGCAAGTTTTAAATAGCTTGCTATCATTTTTGAATATGCAATTTTTTATTATTGGACTGAAAAACAGTTAGAGAACAAAAGTTGTAGCAGAGACTTTCTTACGATGATGATGGTAAACCACATGTTTCTTGATACAAACAATATGGATTGATACTTAGAAAGTAGTAGCACCTCTAAATATCAAAGCGCTTTGACCAAACCAGCATCAACCATGGCTTTGAGCTTGGCAAACGCAGACTCAAACGCATTGGCAGGTTCACCTGCGGTGATGTTTTCTACTTTTTCATCCAAAATAATAATTTCAACACGGCGATTCAAAGTACGACCTTCTTCGTTGCTGTTGGACACCACAGGGCGTTGGAAGGCAAAGCCCTCGGCTTTCAAGCGCGCAGCAGGAACGCCTCGTGCGAGCAAGGCGTCTTGCACGACTTTGGCGCGGGCATCAGAGATTTGTTGGTTCGATGTCAAACTGCCAACGTTGTCGGTATGGCCTTCAATCGCCACTGGTTTGGTCGATTTTGTTGTAAGCAACATGGCAATTTTGTCTAAATAGGGGGCAGCCGCCGTTGTGTTTAAGTCAGCTTTACCGAACTCAAACAATACCGTGTTGGGTAGCGGAATTTGTACACCACGCTGCGTTTGGTCAATGGCGATAACCGTTTTTGGAGTGGCAGCAACTGGCAGCGCCACAACCACCTCTGGCTTGCTGGCACAACCAGATAAGGCAATGAGGCCGCTGAAAACTGCGATGCTTAATGCTGAGTGTGAGACAGAAAAGAGGGATTTTTTTGAGTACATTTGAATTAATTGCAATGTTGTTATGAAATGCTGTCACAGCATAATCTAGACAAAGACTGCTTGTAATTAAATGCAACAAAAAAAATCTGGAAAATCGTGCAAATATCACGCTCCTCCGATTTATTGATAGGGTGAATCTAATGACGAAAAAAATCCAGCGGGCTTTTCAGCGCGCTGGATTGAGATGAGATTGATTAAATATTGGGCAAAATTAGAATTTGTATTGCAAACCCAGGCCCACAAATTTATCGTCACTCCAAGCTGGATGTGGCTGGTTTTTGCTGCGTTTGAAGCTCATGTCAGCGTCGCCGCGCAGGCTGAGCGCTGGTGTCAAGTCATAAGTAAAGCCAACGCCCAATGTAGGCCTAACTTCGCTTTTTGAATCATTGCCAAATTCATGATTGACATAGGCGGCACCTAATTTAGCAAAAATGCGTGTTTGCGATGTCAATTGAGTACCCATCGTTAAACGCGCGCCGAAAGCTGAAGTGTTGCTTGTTCCGGGAGTTTTGGTTCCGCTGTAAGTGTGACTCTTTGCAGCTTGGGCATAAATTTCACCACCGAGCAGGGCGTTGAAATTCATACCAGCACCTATTTGGCCAACCAAAAGGGTGGCGTTTTCGCCATCAACATGGCAGATAGCGTCATTCTGAGCCGCTGCGATGCCAAAAATATAAGGCTTGATGCTGGCTGGTGCAGGTGGCGCAACAACGATCATTGGGGCTGGCATTGGGGCAGGCGCAGGCTTGGGTGGTTCAACGACGGTCACAACCACAGGTGCTGCAGCAACGATAACTGGAGCAGGCGGCGGTGCAACAACAACTGGTGGTGGTGCAGGCATGCTCACCGGTCTCGGCATAGCTTCAGAAAAGCGATTGTCGCAAATTTGCATGCTGACGCGCACAACATTGCCGCTGGCATCCATATACGCATTTAGCGGCATCGATGGGCTGAAAGGCACATATTTACCCTGCAGCTTGCGGTCTACACCAACGCGCCCATTTTGTTTGCCGACACCCATATCACAAGCGCCCAAGCGGTATTGATCGCCCAAATCAATGAGGCGTAGCGTTTTGACGCTCCGCTCACCCTTTTGGCGCAAGGGTTTGTTTTTAGCTTCAGGCACGTAAAAGCGGGCTGTGCCGTTTTGCACAGCAGCGTCGCATTCGGCGGCTGTGTCATAGGCTGTATTGCCACGAATATCGGTAGATATGGCGGCGGAAGTGTGCGTAGACACAAAAAAGCCCGCGCTAGCGAGCAGCAAGGGCAGTGTTTTTAAAGCAGTTATTTTTTTTGAAACCATGAGGATTCTCCTGAAAGTTGGACATTGAATCTTCATGTTATGCGCAAGCAAGTGCCAATAACGCTACATCTTGTAAGACGTGTAAAGCTTGTAAAAGGTTGTCGTTTATTGATTCATATGCGGTGTAGCGAACAGAGCGATGTTCGATTGATCACTAGCATGTTAGCGCACTAAATCGTGAGCCAACTCAACAATCGACGAGGTATGATGGTCTTTAGGCGCTATTAATTTAGAAGCGCCGTAATTCTTGAAATTCCGCTTCATCGACTGAAAATACACCGGGTCGTAATGGTCAATCAACAGCTCCCGCACCACGGTTTGGCAATCGTTGGCTTGCGCCAACGATTGCCAGCGTTTCACGACTTCATGCCCACGTGCTGAAATAAGCGCTTCCAGGCGGTCGCAGAAAAACGCCGTGTCTTTCACAAAAAAGTCGTAATCTTCCATGAGTAGCGTCACCCGCTCTTCCAATGGCAACTGCAAATTTAAGCATGCGCTGCTGCGCATTTTGTCCATCAAGGCTACGGGCACAACCACGTTACCGACTTTTTTGCTCTCGGATTCCACGTAAACGGGGTATGCTGGGTCAAAGTGGCGTAAAGCGTTCCATACGAGTGTGTCATAGGCTTTTTGCGTAGGCTGCGGCAGACCCGGAAGCACGCCAAGCACAGAACTACGGTGGTTGGCCAGTGCTTCTAAATCTAGCACTTGAGGTGCA
>JAYSZH010000034.1:0-14733 GCA_043738155.1 Polaromonas sp.
AGGTTCATTTTGATTTTTTTGTTCGATTGAATTAATGTCCAGGCGCATCGCCACCACCCGAAGCGCCAGCGGCCATCGTGGGTGCAGACATGGGTTTACCCAAGAGCGTGGCTTGCAGCGCAGCATCTGCCTGCCAAAACTGTTGCTGTGCAGCGATGGCAGCTTTGACAGTGTTGATCTGGGTGCGGTGGTCTGCGAGTAGCTCAAACACGCCAATGAACATGCCGTTGTAACGCAAACCGTTTTCTTCAGCAATGATTTTGCTGAGTGGCAAAATCTCATCGCGGTATTGGCGCAATGCATCATAGGCAGTGCGATATGCAGAGTAACTCTCGCGTAATTCTGAACCTGCAGTAATGACAGTTCCATTCAAACGATTGGCTGCTGCTAGCGTCGTCGCATTCATACTAGCGCGTTGAGCATCACCCCAATCAAACAGAGGTAGTCGTATTCCCAGCTCATATCCTTTACGTGTGCTTGATACTCCCTCGACAGTATCTTTAACCGTATCCCGCCTGACTCCTAATTCAATATCCGTCAAACTGGTCAGCAGGTTTAAGCCCTGCGATTTGCTTGCTACATCAAGCTGCGCTTGCGACATGCGTACATCCAAACGCTGTGTTATGAGCGCATTTTTGACGGCATCAGGGCTTATGAAGGATTTGGGTAAATCTGGCAAGCGTTCTGGCAAGGTCAATTTGCCGATTTCAGTATCTTTGAGACCTAAGAGCCGAATCAAAGCCTCACGGCTGGCCGTGGCTGTATGCTGGCTTGCTAGTAATTGAATAGATGCATCAGCAAAAAAAGCCTGTTGGCGTACACGCTGTAAACGGCTGAAATTTCCCACACTTTGCATGCGCTTCGCCAGCTCTGCGCTGGCCTGAGCAGACTCGTAAACAAGTTTTGAATACGCGGCAGATTCGCTGGCAGCAACTGCCGCAACCCAAGCCATGCGCACTTGTGATACCAAACCGACCACATCAGCCGTCATTTGTAGCTCGGTTTGAGCCATGCGTGCCGTGGCTATTTTTTGGCGTTGCGGCAAAGTGATCAAATCAAGCAAACCAAAGGCCAAGATGCGGCCAAACTCCAACTCGTCTAAAAACCGCACTCGCTCTAAACTTAGTATCGGGTTGGCAATGCGACCACCTTGCGCGGCTTGCGCCAAGTCGCCCCAGCGCTCAGCCAGCAGGGTTTGCAGGGCAGGGCTGTTGATAATGGCCAGTTGTACGGCTGCTTGCTGGCTCAGAGGTGATTTAAGCAACTCTGCAACTTGATAGTCTCGTTCAGTTTTAGCATCTGCTGTCCGCAGTAATTGAGCGGAAGTACCCGATGTAGATTTGATTTCGTTATTCGTGCGATCAATGGCTTGATCAATATTGACTGTGGCGCAACCGCTTAAAACAGCGACGGCAGCGATGGATATCAGTGTTTTTGAGGGTTTTAAATTCTTGAAATAGTGCATCATTTCGGTTGCCCTGCTTGAGGTTCAGTAGTCATTGCCTTGGGCAAAGTTACAGAGTTTTGTGATGGGGTAGGCGTGTTTTCTGGTTGTTGCGCCTCTTTGGCATAAGCCCGCCAGCCACCAATTTGCCCGACTTTGTCGTTCGCAGCCTTCCACGATGTGATTTTTTCGTCGACAAATGGCTGGTAATCAGCAACTGGTGATGTGTAGCTGACGACGGTTTGAGCCGAGGCTGTGCCCAAAAGCAGGCAAGAAATAGCCGTAATCAGGACAAAATTAGGTATAAAAAATGAGTTTTTCAACAATCTCTCCAAGAAGTTTAGACGTTTGGACAGACTCTTAACTAAGTTGAGTCTGGCCAAAATTGACTAAACCCAAATCAGCCGGCTGGTGTACAGACGGAGTTTGGGCTGGGAGACTACAGAATCGGTGGTTTTTGACCGAGCGCTAAGCTGGCGCTGGTATACGAATGCACCTGCACCAAGGGCTGCGTGTAGTGAATTTTGTCGGAACTGTTAATTTCAACAGTGCTTGCGATGCCTGTTGCATGACAGGCTTGGCAATAATTGCAAGCTGGCTTTGCTGTAGAAGACTCAGCTGTCTTTACCTTGTGCATGTCACAGTCAGACATGCTTTTTTCAATGGGTAAATCGATGCTAGCCGGCGTATTTATTGTTTGATTAGCTATCATATTCATAGCGGCCATCTCAGTCGCCATAGCCTCGCCCATCCAGCCGCGCAAAGGCAGTAGGACGATCATGAGGATGAATATGAAACGAGGCATGCGCTTATGATAAAGCAAATGTGAAAAAGTTCAAACGATGATGGTTACATTTTGAGTTCAAGCCTTGCGTGCTGAACGACAGACCAGCCGCCCCAAATCGCCAAACCAGCCATCCCTGCAGCAACTGCTAAATCTGGCCAAGCCGAACCTGTGCCAAATACGCCTAGTGCCGCCAGCATGACCGCAATATTGCCAAAAGCATCGTTGCGTGAACATAGCCAGACGCTGCGCATATTGGCGTCACCCGTGCGGTAGTTGTACAACAGCAGGGCGACGAAGATATTAGCCGCCAAAGCTAAAAAACCGATCGCACCCATGGTGCTGGCTTCGGGCACAAGTCCAGCTTTAGCTGCCCAAACCGTTCGGCCTAGAACAAATAAACCGAATCCCAGCATGCAAACGCCTTTGAGCAAAGCCGCTTTTGAACGCCAAGCCATCGCCATGGTGAGTACTGCCAAAGAGACGCCGTAGTTGGCTGCATCGCCCAAAAAATCAATCGCATCAGCGAGTAAAGACACAGAGCCTGAGCTAAAACCTGCGCTGAGTTCGATGGCAAACATCGTTGCATTAACAACCAGAGCAAACCACAAAATCTTGCGGTATTTGGGGTCTTGTGCAGCCTCTGGGCTGCTGTGGTCGTGGTTCTGATCGCCAGTGTGGTCGTGGTGGGCTGACATTAATTTTCAGCTGAAGCAAATACTTGTTGTACCCGCTGCAGCATCTCATCCGCTTCCATATAGCCGTTCGCCACCAGTTGTGCTTCGCCATTCACAACTGCTATCAAAGCCGGAAAGCCACGAATGCCCCATTGCTGCACCATCGCAAAGTCGTTGCGAGTTTGGGTTTTGATGCTGTCGCTTTCAAAAGCTTCAACAAAGGCATCTCTGGAAAAGTCGAGATTAGCTATTGTTTTTGAATCAATCAATTCTTCTTTAAGCTTTTTCGTAACTTCTTGCCAAACATCTGCCAGCACAGCTGTTTGCGTGATGTCACGCCCCATAGCGTAAAACGCATACTGAACGGCGTGGTACATCGCCAATGTGTGCTCAGCAGCGTGGGTGCGGATGGCAACCACGGCACGGCAAGCGGGCTCGGTATCGTAAATATAGCCTTCGCGGTCAAACTGACCTGTACCAAAGGGTTTACCTGAGCGTTTGGTCACTTCTTCCCAGTGGTGGTGCAGGGTATTCTTTAGTGTGTCGGCCATCACTTCTTTGTTGTAAGCGCGCAGCCCACCAAGCACAACGGCGAGGGGCACGCCGGGCAGTTGTTCAAGTAGCTTTTGCAATGGCACGCCGAAGCCGTAGCACCATGAGCACATGGGGTCACCCACATAAACGAGAGAATTTTCATTCATAACAAGGTCGTCATTTAAAAATATGGATCATCGAGTCAAATCATAGTTTATCTGGCAGGTTCAGTAGCAACGAGCAAATTACCTTGACGCAGACGTGTGGGGCTGAGCGCGCCTGCTGAGTCTAATATCGGGTAGGCGATTGAGCAAATGTGTGAGTTGATGCGTTTTAGATCGCTGATCAAGTCTAAATGCAAGCTGCTGGTTTCAATGCTCAACGTGCTGTTGTCAGCCAATCTGTCTAAATGCGTGGTGGAGTAGGCGCGCTCAAGATCGCGGAAACGCGCTTTTTCTTCCAGCAAGCGCTGCGCATCTCGCACATCACCGTTGAGAAAAACACTCATGCTCAGCCGCAGATTGTCGACCAAGCGTGCATGCAGCTCACAAATTTCGGCCATGCCAGCATCTGAAAAGTTACGCCCACGTTTAATTTTTTTGTCTTCTACATCAAGCAAAACGCGTTCGATGATGTCGCCAATCTGCTCCATGTTGATGGTGAAGCTGATGATATCTGTCCAGCGACGACTTTCATTTTCAGCCAAAGCTTCACGCGATATTTTGGTGAGATAGTATTTGATGGCGGAATACAACTCGTCAACCGTGTCATCCAAGCTACGCAAGTTTTCGGCTAAATCAAGGTCGTTATTTTTGATGACGGTGAGCGTGCCACGCAGCATGGTTTCAACTACATCGGCTTGGTGCAAGGCCTCACGTGCGGCACAAGAAATGGCTAATGAGGGCGTAGACAAGGCCGATGGATCTAGGTGGCGTGGTCGTGACAATGCGCTGTCAACATTGGGTGGCAAGAGTTTTTCTACGCGACGCGCTATCACCCCTGTGAAGCCAATAAATACCAAGGCAACCAAAATATTGAATGCCAAATGAAATACAACAACTTGTGTCGCAGCACCGGTGACAATTGTGCCGGTGTATTTAAGCCATAAGCCGGTGAACGGTGCTACAGCCAAAATCCCCCCAATTTTGAACAGCAAATTCCCCAACGGGACTTGGCGGACTGTCACCGCGGAATTGAGGGTTGTGAGTACGGATAGCAAGCCGCTGCCTAAATTGGCGCCTAAAACCAAACCCAGCGCAACTTCCATGGGGATCACCTGAGATGCGGCCAAAGTAGCGACCAGCAACACTGTAGCCAGGCTGGAGTAAGCAAGGCAAGCGATCAGTGCGCCCACAATAACCTCCAACAACAAATCGCTGCTGAGAGATTTCAAAGCCAGTTGCACAACTGCAGATTGTGTAAGCACCCGAGTAGATGCGCTGATCAAGCTAAGCGCCAATAACATCAAACCCAGTCCGATCAAGATGCGACCCACGCGCCCAACAGTGGTATTTTGTCTGGCAATAAACAGTAAAACACCCATAAAAATAAACAAGGGCGACAGCCAACTCAGGTCAAAATGAAAAATAACCGCCATCAAACTGGTGCCAACGTCTGCCCCCAGCATAACGGCAAGTGCCGCAGTTAGCGTCACCATACCTTGTCCGACAAACGCAGAGACAATAAGCGCTGTTGCTGTGCTGGATTGCACCACCGCTGTTACGCCCACACCTGCCAATGCTGCCGTTGCTCGATTGCCCGTAGCCTGCGCTAAGATGTGCCTGAGATTTGCCCCAAACACACGCAGAATGCCCGTACGTACCAAGTGAGTACCCCAAACCAGCAACGCAATGGCGGCAAGCAAATTTAATAAATTTTTCATCAAACTCCAAATCTACCCACCATCATAACGATGCAGCATCGAGTTTTGATGTCATTCGGGTTCCACTCTATTCTTTTGTAGCTGCGTCACTTAGGTGACGATAGTGATATCAAAAGGTAATTCATTCGCCTTAGCCGCAGCGTATTCGGTTTATGCTGTATGCAATAACTAAAAATTGAAGGAGATTTGATGCTCACGAAACTTAAAGCTTGGCCGAAACGCGTACCAAGAACTATTACACCGCCGCAAACACCGCTGTGGGATAACTTGGCTATCAGCGCAAGACGCTATCCCAACAAGGCGGCGTTGGTATTTTTTGGAAACGTTATCACTTATGCGGAGTTGCTACAAAAAGCAGAGCGACTAGCAGCCTATTTGTGCCGGCTAGGAGTTAAAAAAGGTGATAGAGTGGTGCTGAATATGCAAAACTGCCCGCAGCTCGTGATTGCGCATTGGGCGATTTTGCGTGCTAACGCCGTTGTGGTTCCCGTCAATCCTATGAACCGTGCAGAGGAGTTGAAACACTACATCACCGACCCAGATGCCAAAGTTGCCATCACCACGGGTGATTTGGCTGCTGAGCTGGCCTTGGCAAACGATGCTTTAGAGCCAAGTTTGCGTTTGAATCACCTGATCGTCACACAATTCACAGATGCATTTGATGCCGCTGTTGATGGTGAAGATTCTTTACCAGCCGCTTGGAATGATTGGTTGTTGAAGCGGCATACTTTGCCAGCCATGCAAGGTGCGACTGTGCACAATTGGCTTGATGCATTGGCTTGCCAAGATGCACCGCCAGAGCTGACCGTCAAACCCGCTGATCTAGCCATCTTGCCCTACACCAGCGGCACCACGGGTTTGCCGAAAGGCTGCATGCACACGCAGGCCAGTATCATGCATAACGCTGTAGCCAGCAATCTTTGGGGTAACGGCTCTGCCGAAGGTGTCGTGCTCGCCGTTGTGCCCATGTTCCACATCACAGGCATGGTCAGCGTGATGCACGCCAGCATCTACAGTGGTGCGACCTTGGTGTTGATGCCGCGCTGGGACAGGGATTTAGCAGGGCGCTTGATTTCGCGCTACCAAGTGACACATTGGACAAATATCCCGACCATGGTGATTGATTTGCTGGGCAGCCCAAATTTTGACAAATACGATTTGAGCAGCTTGGTCAATATCGGCGGTGGCGGTGCCGCGATGCCACAAGCGGTGGCGCAGCGTTTGTTTGATCTGTATGGCTTGCGGTATGTTGAGGGCTATGGTTTAACGGAGACGGCCGCACCGTCACACACCAACCCACCTGATGCGCCCAAGCAGCAGTGTCTTGGTATGGCGATCATTGGGGTTGACTCGCGCGTGATTGACCCAGAAACGCTGGTTGAGATGCCTCAAGGCGAGCAGGGCGAAATCATCATGAACGGGCCACAAATTTTCTCGGGCTATTGGAAACGTGAAGATGCAACGAAGGCTGCATTCATTGAAATCGACGGGAAGAGCTTTTTCCGCTCAGGGGATCTAGGCCATATTGACGAAGATGGCTACTTCTTCATTACTGACCGCTTGAAACGCATGATCAATGCCAGTGGCTTCAAGGTTTGGCCTGCAGAGGTGGAAGCTTTGATGTTCCGTCATCCTGCGGTCCAAGAAGCTTGCATCATCAGCACACAAGACGCCTATCGGGGAGAATCAGTGAAAGCCGTGGTCGTTTTGCGTGCAACACACAAACAGACCACGGAGCAAGAGATCATCGACTGGTGCCGCGACAACATGGCCGTTTACAAAATGCCGCGCTCGGTGCAATTTGTTGATGCACTACCCAAAAGCGGCAGCGGCAAAGTGATGTGGCGTACGTTACAAGAGGCTGAAAAGATTTAAACGCTACTTCTGAAACGCAAAATCCACTTCTGGAGCAAGCCCACTGATGATGCGGGCAATCGATTTACCCGACCCGCAAGCATGCGTCCATCCTAACGTGCCGTGACCAGTGTTAAGGAAAAAGTTATTGAACTTGGTCTTGCCAATCAAAGGAACATTCGATGGCGTAGCTGGTCGCAAGCCCGTCCAAAATTGCGCATGTGATGCATCGCCTGCACCGGGAAAGAGTTGTTCCACGCGTTTCACAATCGCTTCGCAGCGCACGCGGTTCAAATCACGGTCGTAGCCATTGAGTTCTGCCGTACCTGCAATCCGCATGCGGTCACCCGTTTCTGTGGTGTAGCGCGAGAACACCAGTTTGTATTCGTCATCGGTTAACGACACTTGATAAGCTTTGGATGCATCAACCACAGGCATAGTGACTGAGTAGCCTTTAGCTGGATAAATAGGTAAATTAATACCCAACGGTGAGGTGTAAATGGGGCTGAGAGATCCCATAGCCATGACGTAAGCGTCTGCTCGCACACGCTGGAAGCGCCCCTCGCTGTCAGTGGCTTCCACGTGATCAATGACGCCTCCAGTTTCCCGCAAGGCGGTGATGGTGTGGCTCATCAAAAATTTCACACCAGCTTCTTGACACAGTTTGACCAATTCACGTGCAAAGAGGTTGGCATCGCCAGACTCGTCTTCTGCCGTGTAGGTGGCGCCAGCAAGTTGCGGCCTAACGTGTTGCAAAGCAGGCTCTAAACGAACGGCTTCGTCAGCGGAGATAACTTGACGCTCACAGCCCAAAGCCCGCATTTGTTCTGCGGGCTTAAGCGCACCATCAAATTCTTTTTGCGTGGTGTAAAAGTGCAAAATGCCTTGTGTACGCTGCGCATAACTCAAGCCGGTATCGCGACGCAAAGCTTGCAAAGTGTCGCGGCTGTAAGTGCCTAAGCGAACAATCTGTTCAATGTTGTGACGGGTGCGAGCTGGCGTGCATTCACGTAAAAATTGCAACCCCCACAACCACTGGCGCATATCAGCGCGAATGCGAAACAACAAGGGCGCATCTTCTTTGCCCAGCCATTGCAACACTTTAAGTGGTGCGCTGGGGTTGGCCCAAGGCTCGGCATGGCTGACCGAGATTTGCCCGCCATTGGCAAAACTTGTTTCAGCAGCCGGACTGGCTTGACGGTCTAGTACAGTTACTTCATGACCGAGTTGAGAAAGATAATAAGCAGAGCTAACACCAAGCAAGCCACTGCCGAGAACGAGTACGCGCATTTTAGAGCCTTTTAAACATATAGCCGGCGATTTTATTGCTTTAATAGCTATAGAAATAATAGCAATTAGTAAAATTAATCGAGACTGATTTGCCGCTCCCCCTGTCCTTGGTACCTGAGAGATTCACAGCAAGCCACATTGGCTTGCTGCTTGCTCCTTCGGTGCAGAGTATCAGAATTACATTTGCTGCAATTCGACACTCTAGCTCTCCAGACGGCGTTTAAAAGTGTGCAGTACATCACCAAAAGTTGACTTGAGTCAGCTTAAATATGGATACCTGAGCGTTCATGGGAGTTTGCGCCTTCGGTGGAATAGACGAACTATTCACTCTCCTGCAAGTTAGATTGTAATGTAGGACGTGTAATGTGTCCAGCTAGGCTGATTTGAAAGATAGCTTGTAAGATATCCCATTCAAAATTTTATTGATTAATTAGGATACGTTTATGCATGTTGACCGTAAAGCGCGGCTGATCTCCGTTCTGCAATCTGAAATCGACCGTGGTCGCCTACCTGGTGCCGTGGTGATGCTCTCGCGCCATGGCAAGATTGAGTTGCTTGAAAGCTTGGGGCTACAAAACCCAGAAGACGCAACGCCTATGGCTTTGGATTCGATTTTCAGAATCTACTCCATGACCAAACCCATCGTTTCAGTGGCTGTGATGATGCTGATGGAGCAGGGCAAACTGCTGCTGAGCGATCCTGTGGGTAAGTATCTGCCTGAATACGCGAAGCAACAACTTGCCGTGGACGCAGACGGACAAGTCAGCTACATTGCCGCCAAGCCAGCCACAGTGCAAGACCTGTTGCGCCACACTGCTGGTTTGACTTATGAGTTTCTGGGTAACTCTGCCGTTCAAAAAGCCTACCGCAACGCTAAAATTGGCATGGCCTTGCGTGATACTAGCAATGCAACATTCTCTAAAATACTTGCTACGCAGCCCTTGCAGTTTGAGCCAGCCACCATATGGGAATACAGCCGCGCCACGGACGTGCTAGGCGCGTTGGTAGAAGCTATCAGCGGCCAAACGCTTGGACATTTCCTCAAAGAGGAGATTTTTAAACCGCTCAAAATGCTGGAAACCGACTTCAGTGTGCCTGCAGACAAGCACCACCGCATCGCCGAACCGTTCAAAAAAGACCCCGACGGCGGCATTCAGCTGAAATTGATCAACATCCAAGACCACCCCGGCTTTGAATCTGGTGGTGGCGGTCTAGCTTCTACCGCGCAAGATTACGCCCGGTTTTTGCAGTTCATGCTTAACAAAGGCGAGTTGGATGGCGTGCGCTTGCTCAGCAGCCACACCGTAGATTACATGACCGCAGACCACTTAGGTGACATTCCCGTTAGCGCAGCCAGTGCTGGCACGCTGTTGCCGCCGGGTCATGGTTTTGGTTTGGGCTTCGCTGTGCGCAAAGAAACCGGCATCAGCACCGTGCCCGGTTCAGCCGGCGTGTATTACTGGGGCGGCATTGCGGGAACATCGTTTTTTGTAGACCCCAAGCTCGACATGTTTGCCATGTTGATGATCCAAGCTCCGAACCAACGCGATTATTACCGGCCCTTGTTCCGGAACTTGGTTTACGCAGCATTGGAATCTTAAATTTAGGCATTAAATACGGCTCTAGCCGGCGTATTTATTACTTAAATTGCTATATATTTTATAGCGTTAAGTTGCTTGGTAACTGATCAATCTTCCGCTACCTGCAGCACCAGTTTGCCAAAGTTGCTGCCGTTGAAGAGGTTGATCAACGTCTCTGGGAACGTGTTCAAACCGACGACAACGTCTTCTTTGCTCTTCATGCGGCCATCTTTCAGGTAGCCAGCCATCTCGGCTATGGCCAAGTGATAGCGGGCGGCGTAGTCGAACACGACGATGCCCTCCATGCGTGCGCGGTTGACCAGCAGGCTGAGGTAGTTTTTCGGTCCTTGCACGGCTGTCGTGTTGTTGTACTGGCTGATTGCGCCGCAGATGATGATGCGGGCTTTCATGTTGATTCGGGTCAGGACGGTGTCCAAAATCTCGCCGCCTACGTTATCAAAATAGACGTCGACGCCTGTGGGGCAATGTTCCTTCAAACCTTCTTTGACAGAACTTGGGCTGGCTTTGTAGTCGATACAGGCATCAAAGCCCAGCTCTTTCACCACCCAGTCGCATTTGGCTTTACCGCCAGCGATGCCCACCACGCGGCAGCCTTTGATTTTGGCCATTTGCCCGACGGTTTGTCCGACCGCACCAGCGGCGCCTGAGACAACCACAGTTTCCCCAGCTTTGGGTTGCCCCACGTCCATCAAACCGAAATAACCCGTCATACCAGGCATACCCAACACGTTGAGCCATTGATTGACGGTGCCAATAGACAAGTCAATTTTGACCAAACCGCTGCGTTTGATTTGGTCAGCAGGGACTTGCAGATATTCCTGCACACCCAAACCGCCAGAAACGAAGTCGCCCACAGCAAAGTCTTTGTTTTTAGAGGTAATAATCTTGCCCACACCACCTGCTCGCATCACTTCGCCAATCCCCACGGGCGGGATGTAGCTTTTGCCCTCGTTCATCCAGCCGCGCATGGCGGGGTCAAGTGACAGGGACAATGTTTTGACGACAACGCCACCGTCTTGCGGCTCAGCAACGGCTTCTTCGGTGAAGCTCCAGCCTTCGCGGGTGGGCAAGCCCACTGGGCGGGCAGCGAGACGAATTTGGTGATTAACTAAGCTGGCGAGAGTAGACATAAGGTGCTTTCTGCTGTGACATTACAAACAAGCGCCCATGATAAGTTTGAGTGCGTGCCCTTTGAGTATCCAACGTGACAGCGTTTTAGACGACTTGCTCTAACAACAGATATTCCATCAGCGCCTTTTGCACATGCATACGATTCTCGGCCTCTTCCCACACCACAGACTGCGGGCCGTCGATGACTTCGGCTTCCACCTCTTCACCACGGTGAGCTGGCAGGCAGTGCATGAACAAGGCGTCAGGCTTGGCGGCACGCATCATGTCTTCATCGACACACCAATCGGCAAAGGCTGTTTTGCGAGCTTCGTTTTCGGCTTCGTAACCCATGCTGGTCCACACATCGGTCGTCACCAAATCTGCGCCAGCGCAGGCTTGCATTGGGTCTTTGAAGACTTTGTAGCTGTCCGATGAACGCAACCCTGCAACGTCTTGGTCTACTTCGTAGCCACTTGGTGTGCTGACATGCACGGTGAAGCCCAAAATCTCGCTCGCTTGCAGCCAGGTATTGGCCATGTTGTTGCCGTCACCTACCCAAGCGACAGTTTTGCCAATGATAGAACCACGGTGTTCGATGTAGGTAAAGATGTCCGCCAATATTTGGCAGGGATGAAATTCATTTGTCAAACCGTTGATAACGGGCACGCGGGAATGCTCGGCAAAACGCTCAATTTTGGTCTGTTCGTAAGTGCGGATCATCACCAGATCGACCATGCGACTGATGACTTTGGCGCTGTCTTCGATCGGTTCTGCTCGACCCAACTGGCTGCCATCTGTTGTGAGGTGAACCACCGATCCGCCCAACTGGTACATGCCCGCTTCAAAGCTCACGCGGGTGCGGGTGGAGGCTTTTTCAAAAATCATCGCTAGCGTGCGATCAGCCAGGGGCTGGTGTTTTTCGTAGGCTTTGAATTTTTTTTTGATAAGTGCAGCACGTTCAAAAATATAGGCGTACTCAGCTGCGGTGAGGTCGCTGAATTGCAGGTAATGTTTAATCGCTTTCATGCTTTTTCAGTCAGTAATTGAATCACCAGTGGTATCAAAATGGCAACAATCTCATCAATCTCAGCCGCCGTGATGATGAGCGGTGGCACCATGCGGACAACGGTATCAGCCGTGACGCTGATGAGCAAACCTTTTTCAGCGCAGCGTGCTGTCAGCTCACCGCACGGTTTCGTCAGTTCCATGCCAATCATGAGGCCCTGACCACGAATTTCTTTCAAGCCTGCTTTGCCCACAGGGCTGTCATTCATTGCTTTCATCAAGGCTGCTTTGAAATAGTCGCCCATCTTGGCGGCATGCGCCAGCAAACCTTCTTCTTCCATGATGCGTATCGTCTCAATACCAGCGCGCATGGCCAGTGGGTTGCCGCCAAAGGTGGTGCCATGGTTGCCGGGCTGGAAGATGTTGGCTGCTTTGGGGCCTGCAACGACGGCTCCGATCGGTATACCACTGCCCAAACCCTTAGCCAAAGGCATGACGTCTGGCACAATGCCCGCCCACTGGTGCGCAAACCACTTGCCTGTGCGCCCCATGCCGCATTGCACTTCGTCGATCATCAGCAGCCAGTCGTTTTCATCGCACAATTTACGGACTTGCTGCAGGTACTCAATCCGCATCGGGTTGACGCCGCCTTCACCCTGAATGGTTTCAAAAAATACAGCGGTGACGTTTTTATTACCAGTCGTGGCTTTTTTTAGCGCTTCAATGTCGTTCTGCGGCACGCGGATAAAGCCTTCCACCAAAGGGCCAAAGCCTGCTTGAACTTTTGTGTTGCCGGTTGCGCTTAACGTGGCAATGCTGCGGCCATGGAAGGCTTTTTCGTACACCACGATCTCAGGGCGTTCAACGCCTTTGTCGTGGCCGTATTTACGCGCCAGTTTTAGAGCCGCTTCGTTGGCTTCTAAACCTGTGCAGCAGAAAAATACATTGGTCATGCCTGACAGTTCTACCAGTTTCGCAGCTAATATTTCTTGGCCAGGCACATGGTAGTAATTACAGCTGTGAATGATCTTACTCAGCTGGTCTTGCAAGGCTGGCACCAGTTTTGGGTGGTTGTGCCCCAAGGTGTTGACCGCAATGCCGCCCAAAGCGTCGATGTAGCTTTTGCCGTTGATGTCCCACACTCGGCAGCCTTGACCGTGCGACAAGGCCATAGGCACACGGCCATAGGTGTTCATCACGTGGGGGGAGGCGGCTTCAATGAATGCTGACATATAGGTTTCTCCAGAAAGCTTGATTTGCAGATAACGATAAAGATTGATTTTAGTGGCAAGGCTTAACTGTGGCCTTGAGTCGTTTCATGAAAGTTATTCTGTGCAATAAGTCCATCGCAGCATCAATGCTGAAATCGCATCTAAGTCTTATATAAGATAGAATACTTGTGCAGTGCAGCAAACCATGTTCGCACTCGTTTTTCAACTTCAAAGTCTCGTAACATGACGACTCAAACGGCTAAAGAATTATTCATCCAAGGCGTCACCCACGACGGGAAAATTTTCAGGCCCAGCGATTGGGCAGAGCGCTTGGCCGGTGTGATGAGCCAATTCCGACCCGGCGGTCCAAAACCCGGCAGCCATTTGAGTTATTCGCCTTGGTGCTTTCCTACTTCAATTTCGACCACCTACGGTGAAGTTAAATGCGTTGTCATCAACCGTGACTTACGCGTCGCCGAGCCTATGGCGTGGGATTTTGTAACTAATTTCGCCAAAGACAACAATTTGCAAGTGGTAGAAGCTTGCTCGCTGCCTTAAATTTGCTAATTAATCAGCAATTTACACAAAAAAGCACGACCGTACTATTTTTTTGGCATAATGCAATCTACAATCCATTTATTTGCTGAGTGACGCTTACGTAAACGTAAAGATAAACGTAAATTAAAAATGTAGGCGTCAACCAGCTTGGTCTCAATTTTTTTTGAAATCTCAAGGAGCTGAACAATGAAAGTCTTGGTCGCAGTGAAACGCGTTGTTGATTACAACGTCAAAGTTCGTGTCAAATCGGACAACACCGGCGTCGACATCGCCAACGTCAAAATGAGTATGAACCCCTTTGACGAAATCGCCGTTGAAGAAGCCGTTCGGTTGAAAGAAAAGGGCGTCGTGACCGAGATCATCGCTGTCTCTTGCGGTGTCGCCCAATGTTCAGAAACACTGCGTACCGCCATGGCTATTGGTGCAGATCGTGCTATTTTGGTCGAAACCACCGAAGAACTGCAACCTTTGGCCGTTGCCAAGCTGCTCAAAGCCTTGGTAGATAAAGAACAACCGGGCCTGGTCATTCTTGGCAAACAAGCCATCGACGACGACTGCAACCAAACCGGCCAAATGCTGGCAGCCTTAGGCGACATGCCACAAGCCACCTTTGCCTCCAAGGTTGAAGTCGTGGACGGCAAAGCAGTTGTATCACGCGAAGTCGATGGTGATGACGGCTGGCAGGCTGATAGACAGGAACTTTGACGTTGTAATCAACAACGCGTTTCACTGCGACCAAGACTTTCATTGTTCAGCTCCTTGAGATTTCAAAAAAAATTGAGA
>JAYSZH010000035.1:0-14689 GCA_043738155.1 Polaromonas sp.
AGAAGCCCCCACCGCCGGCAACAGCGCCACCTGCAAAAGCTGCGCCCACTGCCCGTGGATGGCGATGAACGGCTTGGCCGCGCTGGCGCATGTGCTGGAGACGAACACCAACCAAATCCACATAGCCCCCGCCCTAGGCGTCCGCGCCCGCCTGCCAATAGACCGCATGCTCGCCTTCACCGCCGCGCTGCGCAACGGCCAGCCGACGAATCATTTGGTGCCGCATATCGGGGCGGCTTGACCACCATGGATTCCCGCCTTCGCGGGAATGACGGTCTTCATAGATAATTTCAATCAATGACATATTCGGTAAAAGAAATCTTCTACACCCTGCAAGGCGAAGGCGGCAACGCGGGGCGGCCTGCGGTGTTTTGCCGCTTTTCGGGTTGTAACTTGTGGAGCGGACGCGAGCAAGACCGCGCCAGCGCGGTTTGCCAGTTTTGCGATACTGAGTTTGTGGGGACGGATGGGACTTTGGGTGGAATATTTGCCACCGCAGAAGCTTTAGCGCTGAAAATTACCTCGCTTTGGCCAAATTCTGACAAAGCCAACCGATTTGTTGTTTTGACAGGCGGCGAGCCTTTGCTGCAAGTCGATGAAATGCTTTTGGATGCCTTGCACGCACAGGGCTTCACCATCGCGGTGGAAAGCAACGGCACGGTGAAAGCGCCCAAAGGCATTGATTGGCTGTGCATCAGCCCCAAAGCGGGTGCGGCAGGGGTCGATTGGGTGCAAAAAAACGGTAATGAATTAAAAGTAGTCTGGCCGCAGATTGGGTTTACCAAAGCTGATTTAGACAATTTTGCAAATTCTGCTGAATTGCAGTTTGACCATAAATATATATCCCCTATGGATAATATTCTGCACAAAGACAATATCAAAGCCTGCATTCAAATGTGCTTAGATAACCCAGCCTGGAAACTCAGCCTGCAAACGCACAAAATCACCGGAATAAGGTAATCAGCGATAAATAATATGACAATCAATAATACATTCGAAGTTTGCCAACGCTTCTACTTCGATGCCGCCCACAGGCTAAAACGCGACATTGAAACCGAAGGCAGCCGCCGCATCCATGGCCACACTTATTTGGCAGAAGTGGCGGTTCGTGGTGCGGTTAATACTCAAACCGGCATGGTGATGGATATTGGTTTGATCAGATTAGAAGTCGCCAAAGTGCGCGAATTATTAGACCACCATTATCTAGACGAAGTACCCAACTTAGGCATCCCCACCCTAGAAAACCTGTGTATCTATATTGAAAAAGCTATGCGAGACAATGGTTTACAGCTATCCCGCGTCTCCGTTTGGCGTGAATCGTTGGGTGACAGATGCGACATGCAAATTGCTATTAAATAGATAGCAATTTTTCACCCTTAAATTCGACTCTAGCCGGCGTATTTATTGTTTGTACAGCTATTAAATATATAGCAAAATTGAATGCTTTTTTAACCTGGTTTAAATATGTCAGACCCTATCTCCATCCCCCATCAAGAGTTCAAAACCGGCCTCCCCCGAGGTCGATTTCACGTCATCGTCAATCCTGAGCGGGCGCAAAAGTATATTAAACACAAACTAATGGTCGTTGCACTCGCGCTGCCGATGATGGGTGTCGGCGCTGCACTGGCATTATCTGGCTACCCGTGGGTCGGTGCGCCATTGGTATTGATCGGTATTCTTTTGCCGCGTTATATCAAAAAACAAGCACCAAAAATATTATTGCACTTGGCACAAAACGACGCCAAGACTTACCAAGAGGCGATTGAGTACGAGATATTGGAAGTGCGGATGGCAGAGAGTTAAATTCGCATTTAGCTAGCATATTTATTGCCTTAGCAGCTATTTTATTTATAGCAGTTTGTTGCGCATTAATCCTCACGAAAGAGGCAAAGAAACTGGGGTCAGATCCCAATTCAGGACAACTATCAATTCGACGGACAGTTATCTAACATCGAAATTGGGCTCTGACCCCAGATTCTGTTTTAAGTTATAGTATTTAGATTATCAATCTGCATTTTTATATTTGAAAAATAATAAAATCACTCAACATTAACATCCTAGCAATAAATGCCTAAACGTACAAATGCATTTCAAGATTTGGTAGCTATTATTCATTCCAAACTCGGTCCTGATTGGAGCGTAAACGAATCAGTATTCTTGTGTGATGGCATCACGGGTGAGAATCGTGAAGTTGATGTTGTGGCGAAAACTAATGTCGGTGGATACGATATTTACCTTTCGATTGAGTGTAGAGATCATGGCAGACCCGCAGATGTAACATGGATTGAAAGCATGTCCAAAAAGCACGAAGGGTTAGCCACCTCAAAGTTAGTACTTTGGTCACGATCTGGATTTTCAAAATCTGCAATTATTAAAGCTACCGCTCTCAAAATTGACACAGTTTCACAAGTCACTGTCGGAAAAATAGAATGGGCGAAACTGGCACGCAGTTTAAGTGGCGGTTTGGTAGAACTAGTCACCCCAAAGTTCACCGCTTTTATCGATGTTCAAAAGCATGGAAGTGAAAAATTTCGACTTGAGGACGTCTCGAATTCCTTAATATACGATCAACTAAATAAACCAGTCACTTCGATTCCGTTAATCCTAGAATTTATAGCGAATAGCAAAGAAGTTGGCTCAACATTCCTTGATCATGCACCAGTGGGGAAAGCAGACTTCTATTTAGAAATGCAACCACCAATTCCGTGGTTCGTAGACACTAGCAGCGCCGAGCGACTACAAATCTTTCGCATTGGATTTGGAGTTTCAACACTATCTGAGCATTTACCGCTAGATACAGCATCTGCACTCGTTGGAGAAAAAGTTGCGACACTTGCCTCCGCGAATGCTACTGTCGGTCGGCTTCAACTTTATGTCGAAGAAACAGCGGATGGATCAGAGCCATTTAAAAGCGCGATCATTCGTAAGCATTAAACTAATCACTTCAACTGCAACGGCACATTCGACCTGAGCGCCGTTTGCTGGTTCTTCTCATTCACAAACACCAATTTCGGCTGATGCGTCGCGACGTTGTCTTCATGCACCTGGGCGAAGGCGGCAATGATGATCAAATCGCCGGCGCTGGCGCGGCGGGCGGCTGAGCCGTTGACGGAGATCATGCCAGTGCCGCGTTCGCCACGGATGGCGTAGGTGATGAAACGTTCGCCGTTGTTGATGTTCCAGATGTGAATTTGCTCGTTCTCAGCGATGTTGGCCGCTTCCAGCAAGTTTTCATCAATCGCGCAGGAGCCTTCGTAATGCAGCTCGCATTGGGTGACGGCGACGCGGTGGATTTTGGATTTTAAGAGGGTACGGAACATGGTGAGAACTATCAATAAAGAGTAGATTTTGGCAGTTTTGGGGCGATGATACGCGTTTTTCCACTCTTCATCGACGCATCAATCGCTTCATTTAACGCCATGATAGCCGCTTCTGGCGACACCGCAGCGGTGATGGCGCTGATGACGGCGATGCCGGCTGCACCAGCTTGCCGCGCTTCTGCAGCCCGTTCCACATTGATGCCGCCAATCGCCACCAAGGGCAGCGGCAGCAAGGCGCTCCAATACGCGACGTTGTGCGTGCCTTGCGGCTGCCACGGCATGTCTTTGGACTGCGTGGCGTACATGGGGCCGCAGGCGATGTAGCTGGGTGTCAGCGCCCAAGCGCGGCAAACTTCCCAGTAGCAATGCGTGCTGAGACCCAAGCGCAGACCGGCTTGGGCGATGGCTTGCAAATCGGCCACATGCAAGTCTTCTTGCCCCAAATGCACGCCATAAGCGCCTTCTTCAATCGCCAATTGCCAGTGGTCGTTGATGAAAAGCTGGGCCTTGGCTGCTTTGGCGTGTTGAATGGCCAGCTGCACTTCACGTCTGATGTCTACAAGTTCAGGGGATTTGATGCGTAATTGCACAGTTTTAACGCCTGAAGCCAGCACACGCTGCACCCAAGCTGCACTGTCAACCACGGCATACAAGCCCAAGTCGGCATCGCTCAAAGGTGCAAAACGTAAGGACGATATTTGCGTTGAATCTCTGGACAAACTGAAAGTCGGCAGGTTTTCAACATGCTGAGCAAAATCTGACCGTGGACGCACCGGGCCTGCGCCCTGCCCTGCTGCGTAGGCATGGCGCAAGGCATGTGTCGTCGCCATCTTCGCGATCACCAGCGCTTCCATACTGACAAAACCACGCGCCATGGCAGCCGCCACGGTGGAGGCAAACGCGCAGCCTGTACCGTGGTTGTGAGGGGTAGCCACACGCGGCAAGCGCAGCCAGCCCTGGGCATGTGGGCTGACGCAATAGTCTTCGCTGTTCAAACCCTGAGCATCGCCACCGGTGATGATGACGGTTTTACAGCCCAAGACTTGCAAGGATTGCGCGGCTTGGGCGATGGCTGAAACGTCAGTCAAAGCCGTTTGATTCAAGAGCAATGCTGCTTCCGCCCGGTTTGGGGTGATCACATCAGCACGCGGCAATAATTCGTCGCGGTAGGCTTGGATTAAATCCGCTTCGGCGAAGCTGGCTCCCGTGGTCGCACCTAAAACAGGGTCAACGACGACGGCTAAGCTTGGATTATTCTGTCGCAAACGGTCAATCCAGCGAACCAATACACGCAGATTCTGAACGCTACCAATCATGCCGACTTTGATAGCGGCAGGCGGCATGTCGTCTGCCAGCGCGGCCAGTTGGGCTTCAAAAACAGTCGCATCCACAGGCGCAATCAACTGCACACCCATGGAATTTTGTGCGGTGATGGCAGCTACGACGGTGCAGCCATGCACGTCCATGGCCTCAAACGTGCGCAAATCGGCTTGCAGGCCTGCGCCCGCGCCAGAATCTGAACCGGCGACCGACCAGACGATGGGAGGACTGTTCATAAAAAAGGCCTGCCCGTCACCGGTGTGGTGGCCACCGCCATGTCTTGCGTCGCCATGATGCCAGCTTCATAGGCCAAACGGCCCGCTTGAATACCCAGTTTGAAAGCCTCCGCCATTTGCACAGGCTGGTGCGCCAGCGCCACGGCAGAGTTGAGCAACACGGCATCAAAACCCAGCTCCATCGCCAAGGCTGCGTCTGAGGGGCAACCGATACCGGCATCCACAATCAGGGGCACATCCGGCAAGCGGGCGCGCAGAGTGCGCAGTGCATAGGGATTGATCAAGCCCTGACCGGAACCAATCGGCGCGCCCCAAGGCATCAAAATGCGGCAACCGGTATCCAGCAGGCGCTGGCAGCTCACCAAATCGTCCGTGCAATAGGGAAACACCTCAAAACCGGCGCGCACCAGCTCGGTGGTGGCGATCAGCAGCTCAAACGGGTCGGGTTGCAGGGTGTGCTCGTCACCTACGACTTCCAGCTTGATCCAGTGCGTGCCAAACAACTCGCGCGCCATGTGTGCCAGCGTGACGGCCTCCCGCGCGGTGCGGCAACCGGCGGTGTTGGGCAGCAAGCGGGCACCACTTTGGCGAATCAGCTGGTAAAAATCGTTTTGTGTGGTCTGCCCGTTAGTAGCTCTGGCTGCGGCCAACTGGCGTTTCAGCCCAACCGTGACCACCTGCGCACCCGAGGCGGCTATCGCCTGCTGCAGCACCTGCGGTGACGGGTAGCTGGAGGTTCCCAGAAAAAACCGGCTGCTCAATTCGACATCTGCAATGTGGAAATTCTTTGGGGAACTCATCATTTTTTAGCCTCCTGTGATGGCTTGAAAGGTGAACACCGCATCGCCCGCCAGTAATTCGCGCGATGCGCGGTCGTTGCGTGGCACAAACTCGCCATTCACAGCGGTGGCGACGGCTTCTGCCACCAGTTGTGCATTGGCTATAACATCGGCCAAGTTGGTGTCCGAAGGAATCGATTGCGACTCTCCATTCACGGTTATCAAGATGTGGCTCATACGACTTCTTTCATCTCTGTCATCGCCCGCTCGACCAAAGCCGGCGCTATGAGCCAACCATGCCTAAACAAGCCGTTGATGCGCGTGATGCCCGACGAAGTCTCCAAACGCGGCAAATTGTCTGGTAACGCCGGACGTAAATTCGTCTCGCTGTGAATGACCCTGGCCTCTGCCAGCTCGGGCAGGATGCTGTGCGCGGCAGAGAGTAGCTCGAGCGTTGTTCGTAGCGACACAGGCGAGCGGTCTTCGCTTTCGATCTCACTCGCGCCGACCACGATCTGCCCACCCTGACGCGGCACGATGTACACGCGGTGGCGCGGATGCAACAAACGCACGGGACGGTGCAGCACCACCTCGGGGGCATCTAGCCAGAAAATCTCGCCCCTCACCCCTCTAACTTGAGGGGTGAATCCAAATTGATCGCCACTGACTTGAGACGTGAATCCGTTGTCTTCATTTTTTAATGCTGCATTGGGTCGCGCACCCGTACCTCGCACATCAAACACCCAGTCAAACCTGTGCTCACTTTTTGCGGTGTGCAACACGCCCGCGCTCACATGCTGGACGGACTCACCCCAATGCCACTGCGCGCCAATCTGCGTTGCGGCTAAGTGCAAAGCGGTCATGGCTTGCACGGTATGAATCTGCCCCTCGCCCGGTAGCATCCAGGCGTGGGCGCAACCGTGGATGGCGGGTTCCAACTCGCGCAGCTCAGGCATGACCAGCGCTTGCGGGGCGAATTCAATCGGTGCTTTGTGTTTGAGTAAATCCACCACGCGGCGCGCTGCGCCTTCGTCGCCCCGGTGCGCCACCAGCAAGCTGCCGCGTTGGTGAAATTCAACCGGCTCGGTCGATTCACCTAATTCTGCCAAAATCTCTGGCCAGCGCACCAGCGAGCGCAGCCCCATGGCAAACACCGCCGCATCAGCACCTTCAAGTTCTGCGACGGGGCTGAGCATGCCAGCCGCCGTCCACCCCGCTGCACCGCGCCCCAAGGCGTCGGCTGCAGGGTCGTAGACATCGACCTGATGACCCGCCCGCGTCATCTCAAACGCCAGCAAACGCCCCAGCAAACCCGCGCCAGCAATGCCTATTTTCATGACTTCGACAAGCTCAGTCCGAACGGCTTGCACTTTAAGCCATCCATTTTTTAAACTGCATGAATCGGAATGTAAATCTCACTACCCTGCGCTTTGAACTCGGCACTCTTGGCTTTCATGCCTTCTTCAATCGCAGCGTATTCACGCACTTCCTGCGAAATTTTCATCGAGCAAAACTTAGGACCGCACATGGAGCAGAAATGCGCGACTTTGGCTGAGTCTTTGGGTAGCGTTTCGTCATGGAAGTCTTTTGCGGTGTCGGGGTCTAGCGCCAAATTAAATTGATCTTGCCAGCGGAACTCGAAGCGCGCTTTGGACAAGGCCTCGTCGCGTGCTCTGGCGGTTGGATGGCCTTTCGCCACGTCGGCCGCGTGCGCCGCAATTTTGTAGGCGATGATGCCTTGCTTCACGTCGTCGCGGTTCGGCAAGCCGAGATGCTCTTTTGGCGTGACGTAGCACAGCATGGCCGTGCCCATCCAGCCAATCATGGCCGCACCGATGGCGCTGGCGATGTGGTCGTAGCCGGGTGAGACATCAATCGTCAGAGGCCCAAGCGTGTAGAACGGTGCTTCGTGGCAGGTCTTGAGCTGCTCGTCCATATTGGCTTGAATCATGTGCATGGGCACGTGGCCCGGGCCTTCGATCATGGTTTGCACATCGTGCTTCCACGCCACTTGGGTGAGTTCGCCCAGCGTGCGAAGTTCGGCAAATTGTGCTTCGTCGTTGGCATCGGCTGCCGAGCCAGGACGCAAGCCATCGCCGAGCGAGAAGCTCACGTCGTATTGCTTCATGATGTCGCAAATGTCTTCAAAGTGCTCGTACAAGAAGCTCTCTTTGTGGTGCGAAATGCACCACTTCGCCATGATGGAGCCGCCGCGCGACACAATGCCGGTACGGCGTTTGGCGGTCATCGGCACGAACGGTAAACGCAAGCCCGCGTGGATGGTGAAGTAGTCCACACCTTGCTCGGCTTGCTCGATCAAGGTGTCTCTGAAGATTGCCCATGTGAGGTCTTCAGCCACGCCGCCGACTTTTTCCAGCGCTTGATAAATAGGCACAGTGCCAATCGGCACGGGTGAGTTGCGCACGATCCAGTCGCGGGTGGTGTGGATGTTTTTGCCGGTGGACAAATCCATCACATTGTCTGCGCCCCAGCGAATCGCCCAGACTAACTTTTCAACCTCTTCTTCAATGCTGGACGTGACGGCAGAATTGCCAATGTTGGCGTTGATTTTGACGCGGAAGTTACGCCCTATCGCTTGCGGCTCAAGTTCAGTGTGGTTGATGTTGGCAGGGATGATGGCGCGGCCACGGGCGATTTCGGAACGCACAAATTCAGGCGTCATGATGGTTGGCAAGATCGCGCCCATGGGGTTGCCGCGCAGGCGGTTGTTTTTCTCGCTGTCGCCCAAGTATTCGGCTGCCCAAGCAGCATTGGCATTCTCACGAATCGCCACGTACTCCATTTCGGGGGTGATGATGCCGCGCTTGGCGTAGTGCATTTGGGTAACATTGCCACTTAGGTTCATGCCGCTCTTGGCACGGCGCGGTGGGCGCTGGAGTGCGGCGGCTTCGCGGCGCAAAGATTCCATACGCGCTGCTTCGGGGTCGTTCGCGTCTAATGCACGGCGCAAGCCGTCGTCAATGGATTGACGGATACGACCTGCATATTCTTCGGTGTCAGCACGCTGGTTGATCCAAGGGCCACGCACGTCTGGCAAGCCTTTGCGGACGTCAATCTTGGCAGCAGGGTCGGTGTAGGGGCCAGAAGTGTCATAAATTGTCACTTGTTCGCCATTGGTCAGCAGCACTTCGCGCATGGGCACGCGCAGATCTGGGTGAATCTCACCTGGGATGTGGATTTTGGTGGAGGCGGGGAAAGGCTCGCGCGTGAGGGCGAGTAGCGTGGCAAGTTTGTCGGGAGCGTTCATGAAGCCATCCTTTTCGGTAAAACAGTACGTGCCGTGGCACAAATGCTCCGAAAGGTGTGGCCAAAACCATCTGTGTGAACCGCAAAACTTGCTGATATTGACAGCTTGTTTTGCGACAGATTGATGTTGTCAGCTCTTCTTACGTCGGTACGAACCGATTCAAGTTCACGGGTTTGGTTAAAGCCATCTCAGCACCCAATCACCATGATTGAGTGCACCCCGGAGCGATGTTAGTGTAACTCTTTTTCTCTTGAATCCAGAATCGTTGGTTTCGCCACAGCCAACATATCCGGATAATCTCGACTGAAATGCAAGCCACGACTCTCTTTACGACGCAAGGCGGATTGGACGATCAAATCGGCCACTTCGACCAAGTTGCGCAACTCCAGCAAGTCACGCGTGACATGAAAACGGGCGTAAAACTCTTGAATTTCGGCTTTCAAAAGGTCGATGCGATGCGCAGCGCGCTCTAGGCGCTTGTTGGTGCGGACGATACCCACGTAGTCCCACATGAAGCGGCGCAGCTCGGCCCAGTTGTGCGAGACGACGACAAGTTCGTCTGGGTCGGTCACACGGCTGTCGTCCCACGCGGGGAGTTGGCCAGGTGCGGGTTTGGCGTCAAGTTTGATCGCGCTGGCGGCTGATTTGGCAAACACCATGCATTCAACCAGCGAATTACTCGCCAAACGGTTTGCGCCATGCAGGCCGGTATACGTTGTTTCACCAATAGCGAACAGGCCAGTCACGTCGGTATGGCCTTGCAAATCTGTCATCACGCCGCCGCAGGTGTAGTGCGCTGCGGGCACAACGGGGATGGGTTCTTTGGTGATGTCTATGCCCAGCTCCAAGCACTTGGCTTTGATGTTGGGGAAGTGCTCTTGCAAAAATTCGGGTGACTTGTGCGAAATATCGAGGTAAACGCAATCTACACCATGCTTTTTCATCTCAAAGTCAATCGCGCGGGCGACCACATCGCGCGGGGCGAGCTCCAGGCGCGGGTCATGATCGGGCATGAAGCGCTTGCTGCCTGCAGATGCTGGCAGAAGTAAGTGCCCACCCTCACCACGCACGGCTTCGGTGATCAAAAAGCTTTTGGCGTGTGGATGGTACAAGCAGGTGGGGTGGAACTGGATGAACTCCATGTTCGCCACGCGGCAGCCGGCACGCCAAGCAGCGGCGATGCCGTCGCCAGTCGCAGTATCAGGATTCGTGGTGTACAAATAAACTTTGCCTGCACCGCCTGTGGCCAAAATGGTGTGGGGTGCGGAGAAGGTCTCTACCTCATCTTTGACTTGATCCAACACATACGCGCCCAAACAGCGTTTTTCTGAGTTGCCCGCATAGGTCACTGTTATCAAATCAATCAGCATGTGTTGCTCAAACACAGTGATGTTTGGCGTTTCTTTCACGCGCTGCACCAGCACTTTTTGCACGGCTGCGCCTGTGGCATCGGTCACATGAACAATGCGGCGCTCAGAATGGCCGCCTTCGCGGGTAAGGTGGACATGGCCATCTTCTTGTGTGAACTCCACGCCCAGCTGCTGTAGCCACTGCACAGCTTCGGGCGCGTGCTCGACGGTGAACATCGTCGCATCCAAATCACACAACCCAGCACCAGCCACCAAGGTGTCTTCTACATGCGATTTAATGGTGTCGCCCTCACCCAGCACAGCCGCAATCCCGCCCTGTGCCCACGCGCTGGAGCCATCGCCCAGCACGTTTTTGGTAATCACGGCGACGCGGTGCGTAGGTGCAAGATGCAGTGCAGCGGACAAGCCAGCCAGACCGCTACCGATGATGATGACGTCGAATTGTTTGGTCATAACGTTTTATTTACGTAGGTGTATAGGTCAAAGTCACATAAATCGGCGCATACGACTCGGCTTGCACGAAGTTGATCAAGCCCTCCTTGGCCAGCTCTAGCATCGCCACAAAGGTGACGACCAGGACGGGAACGCCCTTGCTGCCATCAAACAAGCGCTCAAATTCTAAAAACTTTTTACCCTGCATACGGCGCAAAATAATGCTCATGTACTCGCGCACAGACAGCTCTTCTTTTGAAATCGTGTGGTGCTGAATCAATTTGGCGCGTTTCAAAATATCTTGCCACGCGCTTTGCAAATCGGCCATATCCACATCGGGGAAACGCGGTTTCAAAGATTGTTCAATATAAACCTGCGCTTTGAGCACATCGCGGCCAATTTGCGGCAGGTTGTTGATTTTGATGGACGCCAGCTTCATTTGCTCGTATTCCATCAAGCGGCGCACCAGCTCAGCACGTGGGTCTTCAGGCTCCACGCCCTCAGCCGTGCGTTTGGGCGGCAGCAGCATGCGAGATTTGATTTCAATCAGCATGGCAGCCATCAGCAGGTATTCGGCGGCTAATTCAAGGTTGTGTTTTTTTATTTCTTCGACATAACTCAAATACTGGCGCGTCAGCGGCGCCATCGGAATGTCCAAAATATTGAAATTTTGCTTTCGAATCAGGTACAACAGCAAGTCAAGCGGGCCTTCGAAGGCCTCTAAAAAGACCTCCAAGGCATCAGGCGGGATGTACAAATCATTGGGCAGATTGAACAGAGGTTCACCATACAAACGTGCCAACGCAACTTGGTCGATGACCTGCGGCATCACCAAATTGTCGGGCAACAGGCTGCTTTGCTCTGTCATGCAGACTTATTTTTTGGTTTGGTAAACGTATGCCGATTGCGCCACTTTGCCTTCACTAATGTCTGCTTGCAAACTGCGGTCAACGTTTTTGTCCCACAACAGAGCACGGCCTGCACGTTGTTCGGTCTCTAGCGAAGGCTTAGCGGCTTTGAGCTGGTCGATGAACAAAGTGGTGTCTGACTGGTAGTCTGGGCGGCGAAAAATGGTTGTAGCTATGGACATTGGGATCTCTCAAAAATATCGCTAAAAAGAGGTTCAGCTCTAATTAACTAGAATTACAGCATTACTACCATTTTACGGGGTGTCGCAAGTGTCTACTTTTAATCACTTTTCGAGTGCTTTTTTCAAGAAAATCATTACCTTGGTGCTTTTAACAAGTTTTGCAGCATTTCTACACGGCTGCGACAACCGACGCATTTCGCAGCTGGAAGAAGGTGTGGCCTCAGAGGGCGACGTGAAAATGAAATTTGGCGAACCTGAAAAAGTGTGGGACGGTGAAAACGGTGCGAAGATTTTTGAATACAACCGCCAACCCGCCGGCACGCAAAACTACATGATCACCATTGGCACAGATGGCAAAATGAGCGCCCTGCGACAAGTGCTGACACCACAAAATTTCGCCAAAATCACCCCCGGTATGATGATGGAAGATGTGCGCAAAATGCTGGGTAAGCCCATGAAAATCACCCCGTACGAACTGCAAATGAAGTGGCACTACGACTGGCGCTACATGGACGGCCCGAACGCTACCGACACAAAAATCTTCACCGTCATATTTAACCCTGATTTGAAGGTCATTTCGACCGGATCTGTAGCTGATGTAGCGGCCATCAAGGCGGCAACGCAGCCTTAAAATCGAACTCCCACCGCTTATGCAGCAGTAACTGCTGCGATGCCGCTGGCTAAATTTGGATAAATATCTTCTGCAGGTAAAGTCTTCAGCAATCCAACCCGCTCAGCCATCTCCAGCGGCTGATGTACCAAACCACAGACCAGCAATCGCACCCGTTCTTTGCGGCATTTTCGAACCAAGCTGCTCAGCGCATCAGCACCTGTAGGATCTAAATAAATCACATTTTTCAGGTCTAGCACCAAAGCATGCGTTGGCAACTTGTCTTCCATTTCTTCTAGCAATTTCACTGCGCCAAAAAACAAAGCGCCGTACAGCCGATAAGCGTCTACTTGGCCTTGTAAATGAGCCAACGCGGGTTGCGTTTCTGCACTAACCGCTTCGTAGCGCGACAAACTAGAGATGCGGTAAATAAAGGTCAAACTAGCGGCAATCAGCCCCACTTCCACGGCGACGGTCAAGTCGAAAATCACCGTCAGTAAAAACACCGCCATCAGCGTCACACCATAAGATTTGCGAAGCGCACGCAGATGAAGAAACTCGCGCCATTCGCCCATGTTCCACGCCACAAACATCAAAATTGCTGACAAAGTGGCGAGTGGCACATGATTCGCCAGCGGCGCGGCTGCTAAAACAATGATGAGCAACACCAAGGCATGCACCATGCCGGCAACAGGGCTGGCAGCGCCGCTTTTGATATTTGTCATGGTGCGGGCAACCGTGCCGGTGGCGGGCATGCCGCCGAAAAACGGAGTCACGAAGTTGGCTAGGCCTTGCGCCATCAATTCTTGATTGGGGTTGTGGCGGTCACCAATCAAGCCATCGGCCACGCGGGCGCAAAGCAAAGACTCGATCGCGCCCAGCAAGGCCAGTGTGAGTGTCGGAATCAACAAAAACCGCGCCGACTGCCAGCTGAAATCTGGCCACACAAAAGCTGGCAAGGTGGCCGGAATACCGCCAAACTTGCTGCCAATCGTCTCCACCTGCAAGCCAGCCAAACTGACAATCACCGTCGCCAGCACCAAGGCCACAATGGCACCCGGCAAAATAACGGCAACAGAGGTGAGTTTGTTGCTTAATTTGCCATGCAACTCTGTTTTGACTTGATTCATCTGACCAGATCTTTTCAACCATGTGGTCAAACCGATTTGCCACAAGACGATGATGGCCAACGAACCCACTGAAACCAGCACGGTTTGCGGGCTCCAGCTGGCTAGATTGTTGAAAATCGTGCGGATGATGCCGAAAAAGTCAGCCGGCATGTTGCCGACTTTCAGCCCCAAAAAGTCTTTGATTTGCGACAAACCCACCAGCACGGCAATACCATTTGTAAAGCCAATCACCACTGAAATCGGGATAAACCTAATCAAATTGCCCATTTTGAACAAGCCCATGGCAAACAGCAGTACGCCTGACATGGCGGTGGCGACGATCAAATTTGCCACCCCAAAGCGTTCCACAATACCGTAAACGATCACGATAAACGCACCCGCTGGCCCGCCGATTTGCACCTTGCTGCCACCCAAAATTGAGATCAAGAAACCAGCAATGATGGCGGTGAAAATGCCGGCTTCGGGTTTCAAACCACTGGCAATGGCAAACGCCATAGACAGCGGCAGCGCGACCACACCAACGGTAACACCAGCCGTCACGTCGCGCCAAAACTGCGCTTTGTCGTAGCTTTTAAGCGTGTCAAGCAGCTTAGGGTGAAAGTCTAAATTGATCAAACTTATGCCCTTTTTAAACCTCTACAAGTTAGCGCTTACTTCACCCGCATGCCAGGTAAAGCGCCGGTCATAGGTTCTAAAACATAAATCCCCGGTTGCGCTTTTTCGTCCGCAGCGCTGGCAGCTAAAACCATACCTTCGGACAGACCAAACTTCATCTTGCGAGGCGCCAGGTTGGCGACCATCACCGTGTGTTTGCCAATCAAATCAGCAGGTGCGTAGCTACTAGCGATGCCGCTGAAGACATTGCGAGTCTTTGCCAGACCCGCCTCATCCACCTCGCCCACGTCCAGCGTCATCCGCAGCAGCTTGGTGCTGCCTTCTACCGCTTCGCAATTGACGATTTTGGCGATGCGCAGGTCGATTTTGGCGAAATCGTCGATGGAAATGACCTCGGAAAGAGCTTCTTCAGCTGCTTTTGGAGCGTTTTTTACTATAGTTTTAATAGCAGTTGAAGCAGGTAATACGCCGGCTATAGGCATATTTGACACTTCAAAAAGGGCGTCTAGCTGTTTTACA
>JAYSZH010000036.1:0-5215 GCA_043738155.1 Polaromonas sp.
AGGCGTCCCTAAAAACGCTTCTGAAGAAGAGATCAAAAAGTCTTATCGCAAGCTGGCGATGAAGCACCACCCTGACCGCAACCAAGGCGATACAGCCAAAGTGGCAGAAGAAAAATTCAAAGAAGCCAAAGAAGCGTACGAGATGCTGTCTGACGGTCAAAAACGCGCTGCGTATGACCAGCACGGCTTTGCTGGCGTGGACCCCAATATGCGCGGCGGCGCAGGCGGTGGCGAAGGTTTTGGCGGTTTTGCAGAAGCGTTTGGCGATATTTTTGGTGATGTGTTCGGCGGTCGTCAGCAAGGCGGGCGCGGCCAAGGTGGGCGGCAAGTCTACCGTGGCGGCGATTTGAGCTACGCCATGGAAGTGACGCTGGAAGAAGCGGCGGCAGGCAAAGATGCGCAAATCCGCATTCCGAGCTGGGACGACTGCACCACCTGCCATGGCAGCGGCGCCAAACCGGGCACCAAAGTGGTCACTTGCACCACCTGCCACGGCCACGGCCAGGTGCAGATGCGCCAGGGCTTTTTCAGTGTGCAACAAACCTGCTCCACCTGCAAAGGCACAGGTAAGCTGATTCCTGAACCCTGCTCTGCCTGCATGGGCGTGGGTAAAACAAAAAATAACAAAACCCTGGAAGTCAAAATCCCATCTGGTATCGACGATGGCATGCGGATTCGCTCTACAGGTAACGGTGAGCCCGGCACCAATGGCGGCCCACCGGGTGATTTGTACATCGAGATCCGTCTGAAAAAACACGATATTTTTGAGCGTGATGGCGACGATTTGCATTGCTCTGTGCCGATCAGTTTCACAACGGCGGCTTTGGGTGGCGAAATCGACGTGCCAACACTTGCTGGTAAAGCGGCGATTGATATCCCAGATGGCACGCAAGCAGGAAAGCAGTTCCGCCTGCGCGGCAAAGGCATTAAAGGCGTGCGCAGCAGCTATCCTGGCGATTTGTACTGCCACATCAGCGTGGAAACACCCGTCAAACTGACGGAACATCAACGCAAACTATTGAAAGAATTTGACGAGTCGCTGAAAAAAGGCGGTGCCAAGCACTCACCCACCAGCGACAGCTGGGCCGATAAGCTAAAAGGCTTTTTTAAGGTCTAAATTTGACTCTAGCCGGCGTATTTATTGCCTATATAGCTATAAAATATATAGCAAATATACGAGCTTTTTATACCCAATTCAAAACAAACCTTGCTGCGAACTGAGCTTGGATGGGTCAAATTGACGGATATCCAGCTCATGTCGCAGCTTGTTCAGCCCAAGCTGCGCACAGGTTTTGCGAAAGCGCTGCGACAGCAGTTCTGCCCAAATGCCCTCGCCCTTCATGCGGGTGGCAAAGTTGCTGTTGTAGCTTTTGCCAGCTTGCCGGTCTGTCGCACTGATTTGGTGCAGATCACGCACCCTCGCCATGATGCGCTCAGCACGCTGCGGGTAGTGCAGAGCCAGCCATTCTTGAAACAAGGGGTTCAACTCCCAAGGCAAGCGTAAAACTGTAAAGAAGGCACTGGTAGCGCCGGCAGCCGCTGCCGCTGCCAGCACCTGCTCCATATCGTCGTTCAAAAACGGGATTTGCGGCCCCACGCTCACACCAACAGCAATACCCGCATCTACCAAAGTACGAATCGTACGCAAACGTCTGTGCGGTGCGGCGGCACGTGGCTCCAATTGTCGCGCCAGCAGCACATCCAGCGTGGTAATCGTCACCACCACCATCGCCAAACGGCTTGCGGCCATGGGTGCGAGCAGGTCGATATCGCGCTCGACGCCGCTGCCTTTGGTGATGATGGATAAAGGATGATGACTTTTGGAGAAGACCTCCAGCACGCTGCGGGTGATGCGTAAGCCACGCTCAACGGGTTGGTAGGCATCTGTCACCGTGCCTATAGCAACCGCACAAGCAACGTAACGCTTGGCTTGCAGTTCACGCGACAACACATCCGCTAGATTGCTTTTGGCGATGATTTGCGTCTCAAAATCCAGCCCCGGCGACAAACCCAAATAACTGTGCGTGGGGCGAGCGTAGCAATAAATACAGCCATGCTCGCAGCCTCGGTAAGGGTTCAAGCCCTGCGTGAAATACGTATCTGGCGACTGGTTGTGGGTCAGCGCTGACTTGGCGACTTCAAACCGCACTTGCGTCAATGGGGGTGACACTATGGGCGACACAGTATCGTCTTCATACGCTGAGGATTCGTACCAACCGTCATCAAACGCTTCTCTTTCATCTACCGTGTAGCGATGTGCCATGGTGCTGGCTGCGCCGCGGCCTTTGATCGCGGCCAAGGGGACAAGTGTTTGCTGCATGCTAAAAGTTGAGATGTTAAATTACTGAGTATATATACAGTATTGTACAAACCACCAAATTTGTAAACTTCATGAACTCTTTACGAAGTTGTCAAAAATGACATCTGCCAATCAGAGACAATAGCGCCATGTTTTTGAAATCACTTAGCTTTAAAGAATCCTCTTTTCTCGACGACAAACCACAAGGTATTCATCCCACCTGGTTGATGGTTTTAACCAGTATTTGGTTGGCAAGCATAGGTAATCTGGCGCTCTGGCAAGAATTGGCAAGGTTGCCTGAAATGAACGACTGGCGTGCCGTATGGTTTGGCATCGCCTTTGCAGCCTTGATAGCTGCGCTGCTATGCATGCTGATGAGCTTGCTGTGCTGGCGCTGGACGCTGAAGCCGGTGATTGCGTTGTTTTTAACCAGCGCCGCCTTTGGCGCGTATTTCATGCTGAGCTACCGCGTGGTCATTGACAGCTCCATGATGGTGAATGTTTTGCAAACAGACCTGAAAGAGTCATTAGACCTGTTCAGCTGGAAGCTGGTCGTTGCAGTTTTATTTCTGGCGGTGCTACCCATCGTTGTGATTTGGAAACGACAGGTCAAGCCATTGACGGCTTTAAAAACACTTGCCGGCAATGCGCAACTTTTGCTAGCCAGTTGCGTTGTTGCAGCAGTCGCTGTGTTTCCCATTTACCAAGATTTTGCATCTAGTATGCGCAACCATATTCAGCTGCGCTATTTGATCAACCCCTTGAATTCTTTTTATGGTTTGGCTCAGTTGGCGGCACAGCCCTTGCAGAACCCTGCTGGAACGCTGCAAGCTATTGGCTCGGATGCCAAACTGGGCCCAATGTACACGAATCAGCCAAAAATTCCGCTATTGGTATTGGTGATTGGAGAAACAGCCCGAAGTGGCAATTTCGGCATCAACGGCTATAACCGTGACACAACGCCCTTGCTCAAAGCCATCCAAAAAAATACGGATCAAAGCGGTGAGCTGACCACACAAACCGATGTTTGGTCATGCGGCACAACAACGGCCACATCGCTGCCCTGCATGTTTTCGCACTTGGGTAAATCGGCATACGAAAACAAGCAACTTGATTATCAAAATTTGATTGATGTGCTAGACAAGGCTGGGCTAGCCGTTATTTGGCTTGAAAATCAATCCGGCTGCAAAGGCATTTGTGACCGTGTTTACAGGGCAGCAACCAGCAAGCTGGATCTACCAGAGTTTTGCAGCACGGGTGAATGCTTTGATGAAATCATGCTGCACAACCTGGATGCACGGTTGCGTGAAGTACCCTATGACAAGCTCAGCAAAGGCGCCGTGATCGTGATGCACCAAATGGGCAGCCATGGACCAGCATATTACAAGCGCTCACCAGAAACCGTTAAAAAGTTCAAACCAGAGTGCACCAACAATGCACTGCAAGAATGCTCTCGCTCTGAATTGGTCAACGCCTATGACAACAGCATTGCTTACACCGACTATTTTTTAAGCAAAGTTATAGGCTATCTAAAATCTAAAGCCTCTGGCGTGCAGGCCGGTATGTTGTATGTTTCTGATCATGGTGAATCTTTAGGCGAAAATAATCTGTACTTGCATGGCCTGCCCTACGCTATAGCGCCCGATGTGCAAAAGCATATTCCCTGGATCAGCTGGTTTGCCAATGACTTTATCGGTCGCCACAATCTAGACACGGATTGCATGCAAAGTCGAGCTGGCAAAAAATTAAGCCATGACAACTATTTCCATACCGTGTTGGGACTCATGGATATTCAAACCGAGGTCTACAAGTCTGATTTAGACGCTTATGCGCCTTGCAGGGTCAAGTAAATCACGAAGTAAATTGAATTGGCATCAATTGTGCTTGATTATTTTTGTATACACTTCTAGGTATTGTTACCAGTAGCGAAGCCAACCAGCTTAGCTAAAATTGCAAGGTTTTATTCAAAAATTTAGGGAATATCATGTCAAAACGCCTCCTTCTTAAATCTAGCTCGGCTGCATTGGCCACTTTGCTGATTGCAGCAACGATGGGAACAGCCCATGCTCAAAGCACAACACCCATTAAATTTCAGCTCGATTGGCGTTTTGAGGGGCCAGCCGCTTTCTTTTTGGCGCCTGTCGCCAAAGGGTATTTCAAAGACGCCAAATTGGACGTGACGGTTGACGCTGGCAACGGTTCGGGCGGCGCTGTGACCCGTGTGGCTTCTGGCACTTACGACATGGGTTTTGCCGACTTGGCAGCGGTGATGGAATTCCACGCCAACAACCCTGACGCGCCCAACAAACCTGTGGCTGTGATGATGGTTTACAACAACACGCCAGCTTCGGTGATGTCACTCAAAAAATCAAACATCAAATCACCGGCTGATTTGAACGGTAAGAAACTGGGCGCTCCTGGGTTTGACGCTGGCCGTCGCGCTTTCCCGATTTTCGCAAAAGCGAACAACGTGGGTAGTGTGACTTGGGTGTCAATGGATCCGGCATTGCGTGAAACCATGCTCGCCAAGGGCGATATCGATGCGATCACCGGTTTCACCTTCACATCGCTGCTCAATTTGGAAGCGCGCGGTGTCAAAGCGGAAGACGTGGCCATCATGCAATACCCAGACTATGGCGTCAAACTGTATGGCAACGCCATCATCGTCAGCCCTAAACTGATCAAAGAGAACCCAGCTGCTATCAAGGCTTTCTTGGCTGCTTTCACCAAAGCGGCCAAAGAAGTGGTCGCCAATCCTGTGGAAGGTATCACCTACGTCAAGGGACGTGATGGCATCATCAACGTGGCCTTAGAAGAGCGTCGCTTGAAGCTGGCGATTGACACAGTTATCAACAGCCCAGACGCGCGTAGCGAGGGTTTTGGCAAGGTCAGCGATGGTCGCTTGTCATTGATGGC
>JAYSZH010000037.1:0-2120 GCA_043738155.1 Polaromonas sp.
AGATTCGTTGGTGGTCGAATACATGTCAATCACCCTGCAGTCGCTGCACATTTTTAAGCGTTCAGCCGCCGCACCTTGAAACATGCTGTGCCCAGATAATTTACCCACCATCGCCTCAATGGCTTTGAGCGTGCCGAAAGGTTTGCTGCAGCGAATGCACGAATACGGCTTCATTTCGTTGATAACCACAGGCTCTTTGCGCGATGCTGATAAGTTGAGCTGCGGAACCAGGGTGATGGCGTTTTCCGGACAGGTTTTTGCGCAAAGTCCGCATTGCACACAATTTTTCTCAACCAGCTTGAGTTGTGGTGAATCCGCATTGTCTTGTAATGCGCTGGCTGGGCAAGCGTTCACGCAGCTGAGGCACATGGTGCAAGCGTCTTTGTTGATGACGATGGCGCCCAGCGGCGATCCTTTGGCTGGCATCGCTATCACTGCAGGTTTGGCAAAACTCACTGGTGCAAATTCAATCAAGTGATCCAGTGCCAGTTCTAATGTCGCGCGCTTATCGGCTTGTACCGCAAAGCCAGCATTGCGGCTGACAACCTGGGCGGCTGGCGCTTGCAACTTGGAATCAACAGTCGCTAAATCGGTGACATTTTTGGCTTCAATCAACTTAAAATGCTCACCTGTGTAGCCCAGCCCAGTCAAAATAGACTGCGCGGTTGCCATTTGTTCTGCTAAAGCCGCGCGATATTGTGGCGCTTCTTCATCGGTAAGCAGCACCCAAACTTGCGATGCCCCATAGGCAATAGCCGTCAACCACACATCCAAGCCAACTGACGAGGTATGCCACAAACTCATCGGCAAAACACGCGCTGGCACGCCTTGTGTCGTTTTGTTAATTCGTGCTGAGCGACCTAAAGCATTCAGTAATTTTGACCCTGCCTCTTGGCTGTGCATCAAAACGGCTGCATTCTTGCCACCACTGCGGGCATAGGTGCTCAGCATGGTTTTGAGTTTGACGCCTTGTTCGCTCGCGCGTGGGTAGGCAAACGTCAGCGCGCCACTTGGGCACACCGTGGTGCATGAGCCACAGCCGACGCACAAATTTGGATTGACTTTGATTTGCTGGCGGTCTTTTTCGCTGCTGATGGCTTTGGCAGAGCAAACGTCAATACAGGCGTTGCATCCCGTTTTTTCATTACGACTATGCGCACACAGTTTTTGCTTGTAATTGAAAAATTTAGGTTTTTCAAATTCACCGACCAAACCGCGTAAAGTCATCAGAGGCGTTGGATCGATGCCATCCCAGCGGAAATAGCCTTGTGGCAAGGCGTGTTGCACAAAACCAGTCTCAGAAGTCATCTCTCCAACATTGCGCAAGTCCAAAATTAAATCAAACTGTACTGTAGAGCTTTCTGCTTCACGGCTGAAATCAATCGCACCTGCTACTTGGCAAGCTTTCACGCAGCTGCGGTGGGATGTGCAAAGCGACATATCAACTTGGTAATCTAATCCAATGGCTTCTTCAGGGCAGGCGGTGACGCAGGCGTTGCAACGCGTGCACAGATCCAAGTCAATCGCGTTGTTGCGCTGCCACGAGAATTCAAAAGCACCCAGCCAGCCAGTGAGTGACTCGATTTTTCCACCCAAAACGGGATAACGGCGCTCTTGCAGTGGACTTGAAATAGGTACAGATTTCTTTGCACCCATGGTGAATATCGTGATGTCCAGATCATCGCCGAGTAAATCAGCCGCACGCTCGCCAGCAGCCAGATCGCCAATAATCAAAGCACGGCCAGCGCTTTTGTAGGTCACGGTTGAGACGGGTTCTGGCTCCGGCAATTGCGCTACGGCTAAAAGCGCTGCTAATTTTGGACTCGCTTGCTTGGCATCTTTGCTCCAGCCACCCATTTCGCGAATGTTAACAAAGCGAATCGCTGAACTTGCACCCACCGTTTGCTCAGCCAGCTCTGTAAACAAGCGTTTTTCTTGGGTGCATGCGACCACCACATCTTCGCCGGCTTGAATGGCTTGCTGAAAACTGCCGGCCTCACGGCGGCAAAGGGTGGTGTGTATGGTTAAATTTTCATTCAGCGCTGCGCCCAAGCTTATGGGGTCCAGCGGCATGGTTTTGCTGCAATCGCAAATCAGTGTGGTCATCGTTAGGTCCGGAA
>JAYSZH010000038.1:0-5204 GCA_043738155.1 Polaromonas sp.
AGGTAGGTTAAGCCATACCAATGGATAGCCAAAGGACCAAGTTGCAGCGCGATGGGATTGATTTGAGGATGTATAAGCATGGTTGTGATGTTATCAGCAGATATGCAGACTTTGATACGGATTTTTATGTAGATTTTTAAATTCTTACTGACGCTTATTTGGTAATAAATTGCCAACTATTTCTGATATCACGATTTCGTTTACAAATTGAAATAAATCATCTGGCCAACTATCTAGAATCCAAAAATCATGTACTTCAATGTCATGTTTATCTATATTCAACACCACTCAAAAAAATTAGGGAGATTCGACCATGTTTGACTTCATCATCCGCGAAGCGGCTTCACGCTTCGGTCTCGGCGACAAAGCCGGTCCATTGGTGCAAATGCTTTTGGCATACATCACTAACAAAGACACCGGAGGCATCGCTGGCTTCATGTCCAAACTGTCAGCAGGCGGTTTGGGTGATATTGCCAAGTCTTGGCTAGGCGGCGGCTCCAATTCTTTACCTGTGAGCTCATCACAAATCGAATCTTTGCTTGGCGGCCAAGGCGGCTTGCTCAACAGCGTTACATCCAAACTCGGCATCGGTGGCGCTACAGCTTCATCAGCATTGGGGTTTTTGTTACCGCTGGTCATCGGCAAACTCACGCCAGGTGGCGCCATCCCAACATCTTTGTCCAGCGATGTGATGGGTTTCATCACTGGCGGCGCATCTGCTTTGACAAAAGGCGTTACAGGCGCTGCCGGCGCTGCATTTGGTGCCGCGGGTGCGGCCACCGTGGCAGCCAGCAAAGTTGTCGGCTCTGCCAGCCACGCCGTAGGCTCTGCCGCCAGCGCAGGGGCTGGCAGTGTGTCCTCAGCGGCTAGCACAGCTGGCGGTGGCTTGATGAAATGGCTGCCTTGGTTGGCGGCCGGTATCGCAGCCCTCTTCTTACTCAGTTACTGCAATAAGGGCAGCGACGCGGCCAAGCAAGCCGCGGACGGCGCAAAAAATGCTGCTGCTGCTTCTACAACAGCTACGACCGATGCTGCAAAGGCCACTGAAGACGCCTCAGCCAAAGCCGCTGCTGAAGTGGTTCCTGCAGGTTCAGGTTTGGTGGCATTCACGCACGACGGCGCACCCGCTTTGAAGGTCTATTTTGACTCTGGCAAAACCGCAGTTGCCGCTGGTTTTGCTGAAACAGCTAAAGAGTTGGTCGAGCACCTGAAAGCCAACGCAAGCAGCAAAGCCGTGGTGTCCGGCTTCAACGACCCTACGGGCAACGCAGCGGCCAACGCAGAATTGTCTAAAAATCGTGCCAAAGGCGTTGCAGCAGCTCTCAAAGCAGCTGGCATTGCCGAAGACCGCGTAGTGCTCGAAAAGCCAGCGGATACAACGGGATCAGCTTTGAGCAACTCAGAAGCCCGCCGCGTAGAAGTGACCGTTCGCAAATAAACGGTAGCTTTTCAGCAAAAAAGGAGGCTTCGGCCTCTTTTTTCGTTTTTACCCCTTAAATACGCCTATAGCCGGCGTATTTACTGCCTAACTAGCTATTAATTTAATAGCAAATTATCTCAAAATGAAAACCTGCTGATTTCCCTGCAGGCTTCATATAATAGACGCCATCTGCAACCCTTGAAACCAACCCATTTCCACGACGACAACCATGACCATTCTGAACCCCCGCTCCAAAAACATCACCGAAGGCAAATCTCGTGCGCCTAATCGCTCCATGTATTACGCCATGGGTTACGAAGAGGCGGATTTCAAGAAACCAATGGTGGGCGTGGCCAACGGGCACAGCACAATCACCCCATGCAACTCGGGTCTGCAAAAGCTGACCGATGCCGCGATTGCGGCGATTGAAGCCGCTGGTGGTAACGCGCAAGTCTTTGGCACACCGACGATTTCTGACGGTATGGCCATGGGCACCGAGGGCATGAAGTACTCGCTGGTCTCCCGCGAGGTGATTTCTGACTGTATCGAAACCTGCGTGCAAGGCCAATGGATGGACGGCGTGCTGGTGGTGGGCGGCTGCGACAAAAACATGCCCGGTGGCCTGATGGGCATGCTGCGCGCCAATGTGCCCGCCATTTACGTTTATGGCGGCACGATTTTGCCGGGCACCTACCAAGGCAAAGACCTCAACATCGTCAGCGTGTTTGAAGCCGTGGGCGAAAACGCCGCTGGCCGTATGAGCGATGAAGATTTGCTACAAATCGAGCGCCGTGCCATTCCTGGCACCGGCTCTTGCGGCGGCATGTACACCGCCAACACCATGAGCTCGGCGTTTGAGGCGCTGGGTATTTCCCTGCCCTACTCGTCCACCATGGCCAATCCGCATGACGAGAAATTGAACTCTTCTGCCGAATCCGCTCGGGTGTTGATCGAGGCCATCAAAAAAGACATCAAACCGCGTGATATCGTGACCAAAAAGTCCATCGAAAACGCGGTAGCTGTGATCATGGCGACCGGTGGCTCCACCAACGCCGTATTGCATTTCCTGGCCATCGCCCATGCGGCGGGCGTGGACTGGTCGATTGACGACTTTGAGCGCATGCGCAAAAAGACGCCTGTTTTGTGCGATTTGAAGCCATCTGGCAAGTACCTCGCTGTTGATTTGCACCGCGCAGGTGGTATTCCGCAAGTGATGAAAACATTGATGGCTGCGGGCTTGTTGAATACAGATTGCATCACCATCACCGGGCAAACTATTGGCGAGATGCTGAATTCACTCAACTTACCAGATGTGCCACGTGCTGACCAAGATGTTATTCGGCCTATCGACAACCCGATGTACAAACAAGGTCACTTGGCGATTTTGAAGGGTAATTTGTCGCCCGAAGGCGCGGTTGCCAAGATCACCGGCCTGAAAAACCCCGTCATCACCGGCCCTGCCCGCGTGTTCGACGACGAACAATCCGCTCTAGCCGCCATTTTGGCGAACAAAATTGTGCCTGGCGATGTGATGGTGCTGCGCTATTTAGGCCCCAAAGGCGGCCCAGGCATGCCAGAAATGTTGGCACCAACAGGCGCGTTGATCGGTCAAGGTTTGGGTGAATCCGTTGGTTTGATCACCGATGGCCGCTTCTCTGGCGGCACCTGGGGCATGGTGGTGGGTCATGTCGCGCCTGAAGCTGCAGCCGGCGGTACGATTGCGTTCATCCATGAAGGCGACTCGGTCACCATCGACGCCAAGCAACTGCTCTTGCAGCTCAATGTCAGCGATGAAGAAATCGCCAAACGCCGTGCCGCTTGGACCGCGCCAAAACCTCGCTATCTACGCGGCGTGCAGGCGAAATTCGCCTTCAATGCATCAAGTGCCAGCAAAGGTGCGGTGCTGGATAACTACTAAAGTACAAATCAGCGCTTGCTTGTCTTTTTGCCGCTGCTTCGGCTGCTGATAGGCATACCAAGCGCTTCTTTGTTTTTGTCGATACGCGCTTGCTTGCGGATTTCCATCTTTTTCTCCTGCGCTTTGATGGTGTAACCGGACCAATCCGCCCACCACCACCACAGCACAGCTGCACCAAACGGCGACAACACCCACGTCCACGACCAATTGGCCACAGGGCTGATTTCAAGATATTTGCCAGCTAAAAACAGCAATCCAAGTCCTAGAAAATACATATTATTTATCCCATACGTCAACCAAAACACTAAAATCACGTTAGATTATCACTGACGCAGACTAAAAATGCGTGCCAACTTTTCACGTATATAGGATTAAGATGAAAAAACAACTCGCCGCAACATTGACCACTCTCGCCGTTATGGCTGTTTGCACACCCGCTCTAGCCGATTTGAAATTAGCCACTGACAAAAACTGCATGGCCTGCCACTCGGTTGAAAAGAAAGTCGTAGGCCCGGCTTATAAAGACATTACAAAAAAATATACGGGTCAAAAAGATGCTGTTGACATGCTGGCTGGCAAAATTCAAAAAGGCGGCGCTGGTGTTTGGGGTCCCATTCCAATGCCAGCAAACGCACAAGTCAACGCTGCTGAAGCCAAAACTTTGGCAACCTGGGTCATGTCTTTGAAGTAAAAACAAATTTTAAGTACCAAAAGCCTCGCGAATGCCAGCGGGGCTTTTTTATGGCCGTTCTTTACGGCCGCTCTTCTTTACCACCCACATGCTTGGCAAACCGTGCAGGATCACGCCCATGCACAGGAGCGCCGTCGGGGTATGGCCAACCACCAAACTGGGTACGCTGGTAATCGGTGATGGTTTGCCGGATTTCAGCTTGGGTATTCATCACAAACGGGCCATACTGCGCGACTGGCTCGCCAATCGGGCGGGCTTGCAACAGCAAAAATTCAGCTAACTCGTTACCACCGTTGAAGATTTCAACGTCTACATCGCCGCGCAGCTCGACCATGACGTAACCGACAGCTTGTTCCGCCACGGTGACTTTGCTGCCTTTGAAACAGTACAGCTGGCGTTTGGTATCTTGCTTGGCAGCCTGGGGAAGTGTCCAACGCGCACCAGGGGCGAGTTTCAGCGTCAAAATCGCCAAGTCGCTCTCGGGTTGAGACGCCCATGAATCTGGCGGTGGCGAAGGTGTCTTTTGAAGAGCCTTTGCACCCGCACTGTCCATCAACGAACCCGCAATCACCGCGATTTCAGCGGTTTTGCCGTTAGCATCGGTAGCGGTGTGTTTGGCGATTTTTTCGTTCCACAACATCGTGAAATGCGCGGGTACCATTTTGCTTTTGGCGGGTAGATTCAACCAGATTTGGAACAATTCCAGCGGATTGGGCTTGGTCACGTCCATCAACGGAAACATCTCCGAATGCACAATCCCACCGCCCGCCGTCAACCATTGGGTGTCACCACCGCCGAATCGCGCCGTTGCACCTAGGGAGTCAGAGTGGTCAATCAGCCCCTTGCGAACAATGGTGACGGTTTCAAAACCCCGGTGCGGATGCGAAGGAAAGCCCGGCACCGTCTGCCCGTGGTACATGCTCCAGCCATCTTTACCGCTGAAATCTTGCCCGATTTGACGGCCTGCCAACGACGCATTCGGTGCCATGTCGCCATTCCCAGCCGGGTATTTGTCGTCGTGGTAGACGCAAAACAAAAACGGATCCATCGTCGGCCAAGGTGTCGGGCTGGGACCTAACGGGTGGAGGTTGATGACGGGATTGGGGCTTTTATTGAGGATTTGCATGGTTTCATTATATATTTCCTAATGAAACCGTGTCATACCCTTAAAATAG
>JAYSZH010000039.1:0-14480 GCA_043738155.1 Polaromonas sp.
AATAATTTTTTCAATGCAGGAATGCGTAACTCATTCACGCCTGCCTCTCGCGCCATGTCAAAAAACTGGCTCCGGTGGTCAAATGCCATCACGCACAACTCGCTCCAATCTGGCCTTGCCGCTGTGACTCGGTGCAGATGCGCCAATTGTTGATCGGCATCCACCTTCGGGTTACGCGTCCCGCCAAACCAATGCGTCAATTCAGACGGTGTCGGCATGGCCGCCGAACATGCATGACGCGACACCACGATGGCGCCACACGCATTGGCAACCTGCGTTGACTCTGCCCAAGTTTTGCCCTGCAACAAACTGGCCATCAAGCCTGATAAAAACGCATCGCCCGCACCAAGCACGTTGAGAACCTCAACATTTTCACCCTTATACGTCGGTGCATCATTGATGTTCGCCGGGATCTCGCCCTCAATCACACAGCAGCCCAATGAACCGCGCTTGACCACCAAGGTCGCTTTACTCAAGCCACGCACAACGCGCAAACTAGCGATCAAATCATCAACGCCGGTCCCCTTAGCACCGCCCGCAATAAAGAACTCCTCTTCCGTGCCCACCAACAAATCAAACTCAGGCAACACCTCTTGCAACTGTTGCGTGACCCGGGCGTCCGCCACATAACGGTTTTCACCCGCACCGCGTGAGGTCAAGCCCCACAGCACAGGTCGATAATCAATATCAAGCACGCGAACAACTTTGTGACGTTTTGCGTACGCCAAAGCCGTCATGGAAGCCTTGCGCGTCACGGGTGTGGACAAGTGCGTACCTGTGATGGCCAAGGAGCGACACGAAGCGATGAAAGGTTCGTCAATCAAACTCGCATCTACCGCCATATCTGCGCAATTCTCACGCACAAAAAGCAAGGGGAAGGTGTCTTTGTCTTTTAAGCCGAGCAACACAAGTGCAGTTAAACGCTCTGCATCCACTTGCACTTGGCTGGTATCACAGCCTTCTTGCTGCAACGATTCGGTCAAAAATCGCCCCATTTGCTCGTTGCCCACACGCGAAATCATCGCGCTTTTCAGCCCCAAACGCGCTACACCAAAAGCAAGGTTTGCGGAGCTTCCACCCAAGTACATGGACATGCTGCGCGCGTCTTCCAGGCGACTGCCAAACTGCTGCGCATATAAATCAACGGCAAGCCGGCCTAAGCAGGCAATATCAATACGGCGATCAGAAGGGAAATTAAAAGTTTGTGACATGGAAAGAAATTATACGGAAATATATTTCTCTTTGCAAACTTATTTGATAAAATTTTTCTATTATTAACGGTTCAACTGATAACATCTATCAGAACTGTCATTCCCGGAAGGCGGGAATCCACAAGCGCTACGATGGATTCCCGCCTTCGCGGGAATGACGTCTCTGTCTCTTATTCCCAATCTCGATTTATTTGAAAATAACCGTTTTGTGTCCGCTGATCAAGACACGATGCTCGCTATGCCACTTTACTGCACGTGCTAAAACTTGGCTTTCAGTGTCACGCCCCTGCGCTGTCAGATCATCAACCGTCAAACTGTGGTCCACCCGCGCAACATCTTGCTCAATGATTGGTCCCTCATCCAAATCTGTTGTGACGTAATGGGCGGTGGCACCAATCAGCTTGACGCCTCTTTCATGCGCTTGAAAATAAGGTTTTGCGCCTTTGAAGCTAGGCAGAAAACTATGGTGAATGTTAATAGCGCGGCCATTCAATGCCTTGCACATGTCGTTTGACAGCACCTGCATGTAGCGCGCAAGAATGACCAGTTCCGCGCCTTCAGACTGAATGATTTCCAGCTGCTTGGCTTCAGCCGCAGCCTTGGTATCCGCCGTCACTTTGATGTGATGAAACGGCACGTTGTAGTTGGCTGCAAGCTGGTAAAAGTCGCGGTGGTTGCTGATGATGGCTTTGATATCGACTGGCAACAGCCCTGATTTCCAGCGGAACAACAAATCGTTCAAACAATGACCTTGTTGGCTGACCATGATGACGATAGGCATTTTTTGGGCAGCAGGGTGCAGATCAAAAGTCATATTCCAGCTTGCTGCGAGCTGCTTGATAGCTACGTCAATATCTCCCTGAGTGGCTTCTTGACGGGCGAACTGCACACGCATAAAAAACAAGCCCGTTTGAGCGTCGTTAAACTGCGCAGCTTCTTCAATATTCGCGCCATGCTCAAGCAACATGCCTGAAACCGCGTGAACAATCCCCGATTTATCAGGGCAAGAAAGCGTGAGGATGTAGGTGTTTTGCATGGTTTTATTGTACTTTTAAGCATTTGCTACACAAATTTATAAATCTATAATAGAAAAATATTTCTAATATGAAAAACCAATGTCTAATCAAGCTTCAGCACTTTCCACCGCAATAAATGTTGAACAGCTTATTCGACACATTTCCAACGACTATGAAAAGCTCAGCAAACAGCTGAAAATCATTGCGCGCTACGTTGAGGAACACAAAGACCATATTGGCTTGGACGGCATTCAACAAGTTGCGCTGCAATGCGCCGTGCAGCCCTCGGCAGTGGTGCGGTTTGCCAAGCATTTTGGTTATACCGGTTTTTCTGAAATGCAGGCCGTTTTTAGAGAGGGTATTTCCAGACAACTAGCGCCAAACCGTACCTACCAATCGCGTATCCGTGACATCATCACAGCGGAAGCTGACAGTTTATCCAGTACAGAGATTGCAAGCGAGTTTCTAGCTGGCAGTCTGGCTGGCATGCAAGAGCTTAAAAACAGCATTCACACGTCCAATTTCAAAAAAGCGGTCGATTTACTCGCCGCAAGCGACAGCATATGGATAGTGGCATCGCGCCGCTCCTTCCCAGTCGCCGCGTATTTGGACTATGCCTTGCAGCACACCGACAAGCGCATTGGCTTGGTCACAGGCATGGGCGGCATGCAGCAAGGCCAAATGCGCTCTGTTCGTAAAGATGATGTGATGATTGCCATTTCGTTCTCACCCTACGCTGAAGAAACCATTTCTGTAGCCAAACTAGCAGTCGAGCGCGGCGCCAAACTGATTGCCATTACGGACAGCCTGATGAGCCCCTTGGCAAAATTAGCCCAAGTGCCGTTGATAGTTCAAGACAATTCGACCTTTGGTTTTAGGTCGCTCACCAGCACCATGAGCATGGCGCAAAGCTTGTTTATTGCCTTGGCTTACACGCTGGAGTTGCCTTATAAATCAAGCAACTCAAGTGGTAACGAACAAAACTGAGCAAAATTAATTCGATTTTGAAATATAATCGAAAATTATTTCTATAACTCTCTTTTTTGGACATATTGACATGACAAACGTCGCAGTTTTTGGCGCAGGCCGCATTGGTCGCATCCACGCATCTAATATTGCCGCACTCCCAGGTGTGAAGCTCAAATACGTCTGCGACCCCATGCCTGCATTTGCCGCTGAGCTAGCTGGTCAGCTGGGCGCTGAAGTCGTCAGCATCGAAGCCGCATTGGCGGATAAAACCGTCGATGTGGTCGCTATTTGTTCATCAACCGATACCCACAGCGACTTGATCACCCGCGCCGCTGCTGCAGGCAAGCATATTTTTTGCGAAAAACCGGTGGACTTGTCCGTCCCCCGTGCAGAAGCCTGCGCTCAAGCTGTGAAAGATGCGAATGTGGCTTGCATGATTGGTTTTCAGCGCCGTTTTGACCCCACTTTCAGTGACGCACACCGCCGCATGGTCGCGGGCGAGATTGGCAAGCCAGAGATGCTCATCATCACCAGCCGCGACCCTGGCGCACCACCGGCTGAGTACATCAAAGCCTCTGGCGGCATCTTCCGCGATATGTTGATTCACGATTTTGACGTTTTCCGCTGGATTTTATGTGCCGACGGCGACGAAGCTGAGTGGCTGAGCGCTACCGGCTCAGTCCTGACCGATCCTGCCATCACCGCCTTGGGCGATGTGGACAGCACGGCAGTGACCATTCGCACCCGCAAAGGCCGCTTGTGCCAAATCAACACCAGCCGCCGCGCCGCCTATGGCTACGACCAGCGCTTTGAAGTCATGGGCTCGGCGGGCTTGCTGCAGTGCGGCAACCACACCCCTACCGAAGTGGTGCAGTGGAACGCCAGCGGCATCCATGCAGACAAGCCAGAAGCCTTCTTTTTGCAGCGCTACGCGGCCGCCTATCGCCTAGAAATCGCACATTTCTTTGAGACTTTGCAGTCTGGCGGCATCTTCAAAACCACGGTTGCAGACGGCGTGGCAGCGCAAAAGCTGGCGGATGCTGCGGCGCAAAGCTGGAAAAACGGCGAACCGGTCAAGTTTTAATTGTTCAATTTTAAGTAATTTGCAGAAAAAATATCCTTTTTAGAGCATAAAGTAGCATGTAGCCGGCGTATTTATTGGCTAAATAGCTATTAAATATATAGCAAAATATCCTGTTTTACGACTTTTTTACGCGTCTTTCTGCCTTGTACTGCCTTGTACTAATTTATACAAACGGCTGACCGCTGACCGCCTGCAGGAAGGTCAGTGCCACAACCGCCAACCCAGCCGCACTGGCCAGCCAGACAAACAGCATGGCGTTAGACGGAAACAGCTTGTCGGCCAATAACCCTGCAAGCGGCAAAGCCTGCATCAAATGGGTGGCAAAAAAATGCGGCACGCGCAAGTCGCCGCCGGTGGTGCTCCAGCCCAAAATGGGCAATCCACCGATATCACTGCGAACACCGCCCACCCAGTGGCCAGGCCCTGCGATTTGGCCTGATGCCAAAATACTGGCTGTGACCAAGGTGGCAATGCCGCCTAAAAACAAGCCTGAGACGGCGCCCCAGTACAAGCCTTGGTGTATGCGGGCTTCAGCGCTGGCATGCTTCCAAATCCAAAAACCAGCGATTGAGGTGGTCACCACCAAAACCACGGCAGCCGTGCCCATCACACCGCTGTACATGAACGCTTCCCACGCCGTTTGGTTGTTGAAATGCGACGCCCGCCCACGGGCAGACTGAAAAGCGATGTAGAAAATCTCTATCAACCCGCTGATAGCCAGTGTCGCCATCAAGCGCACGGCAAACTTTGTTGCCCGTTTGGCCGGCTCGACCAACTGCCAAAGCCACAGCACAGTGAGCAGCTGCATGAGCAAAGAGGTGTTAAATTTGTTCGGCTTGATCCACACGTTGATGCCGTTGACCGTGCGCGTATCAAACAAATAGGCCGCGGCGCATGCAACGAGCAAACCCGCCGTGATGTAAGCACTGCGTTTGAGCCATGCAGAGCTGGCATCTGCTTGCTTCACTTGCTGGGTTAGATTTTGGTAAAAGTTATTCATTTTCTTTGGAAGCGTCTTTGGTTTAAAGCTGAGTTTTGTACCTGAATGAATAGTTAGGTAGACAGTGTCAACAATCTTACCTTTGAAGGTAGACGCTGTCAACTAAAAACTTTGACTAAGGGTAAAATAGCCACATGGCAACAGCTTCTCCACCTTTAGACTTGAAAGACGCATGCGTCACAGCCGCGCACGCGGTGATTGCCGAGCACGGCGTTGAAAAGCTCAGCTTGCGCGATGTGGCGCGTAAGCTCAATGTGTCGCACCAAGCGCCGTACAAGCACTACGCCAGCCGCGACCATTTGCTGGCAGAGGTGATTCGCCGCTGCTTTGTCCGGTTTAGTGATGCGCTAAAAGCGCGTACCCGCTCGGCAGACACCAAACAAGACATCCATGCCCTAGGTATCAGTTACTTGCAGTTTGCGCTGCAAAACCCGCTGGAATACCGCTTGATGTTTGGCACCCCTTGGCCTGAAGCCGCTGCCCAGCCAGACATGCTGGCAGATGCCAGATATTCGTTCGACGTGCTGCGCCAAGCCCTGCAGCCGCTTTTCGCCCAACCTACAAACCATTCAAACCCGCCAGAAGCTGTAGACACCGCAGCCATGTTTGTCTGGTCAACCCTGCACGGCCTAGCGTCCATCATGCAAAGCCAAGCGATGTGTGGCTTAGAACTTCACCCCAAATTTGCAGAAAACGCGCAAGAACAGGTCATGACGATGGTGGATTTAGCGCTGAGCAGGGCGCACTAGCAGCCGATGGATCGATGGATGGATTTATAGTGCGAAATTTGGCTTTAATTTTGCTTTAATTTGGATTTAGCCAGCGTATTTATTGATTGTACAGCTATCAAATTCATAGCACAAAGAGTTGACTGAGGTTTTTATCGCCCCGTCCACTGCGGCTTGCGCTTCTCTTGAAAGGCTTTTTGGCCCTCTTTGGCGTCTTCCGTCAAAGTGAACAAGGCGATTTGGCTTTCAGTGAACGACATCGCCTCTTCAAACGACATGGCCTCCACCTTTTTCATGGTGTACAAACCACGGCGAATGGCGGCTGGCGATTTGTCCAGCACGCGGTCAAGCAACCATTGCAGCTTGCTGTCCAAGCTTTCCAAGCCAGCTTCTGGGCTGACGTAGTTGATCAAACCAATTTCCAAGGCTTGGGATGAAGTGATGGGCTCACCGGTGATGCACATTTCAGCCAATTTGCGCTTAGGAATCAAATGCTGCAAGACGGCCAGCACCTGTGCTGGGAAGACGCCGACTTTGACCTCTGGCAAGCCAAAGACGGCTTCTGACGTGCTGACGGCCATGTCGCACATAGCCATCAGCCCCATGCCGCCGGCCATGCAAGCGCCGTTGACCCGCGCTATCAGCGGGATGTGGCTGGCTTTGGCGCTGCGCAGCACGCGCGCCAAGTGGCCAGTGGGGTCAGAATAATCCGTTGTAAACGCGTTGGCGGACTGCAAATCAGCCCCTGCGCAGAAGGCTTTGCTACCCGCACCGGTGATGACGATGGCCAAAATGCTGCGGTTGGTCTGCGCCGCGTCAATGGCCTGCTGCAGCCCTGCGAGCACGCTGTGGCTCATGGCGTTGCGCCGCGCTTCGCGGTTGATGGTTAGCCACAGCACAGCGCCGCGTTGTTCAATTAACAGTTCAGACAATGACGCTTGTTCGGTTTCACTCATTTTTGCGCTTTCTAAAGAGTAGTTGCAGCGGAGTAGTTGCAGCGGAGTAGTTTTAACGACCTAGATTTAGCGACCTAGAATCGGGAAAATCTTGTGTAAACCCTCAGCAATCAGTTCGACGGCCAACGCCGTCAAAATCAAACCCATCAATCGGGTCATGATATTGATGCCGGTTTTGCCTAAAAATTTGGCAATTGGCTGCGCCAGGGCGAAACACAGCGCTGTGGCCAAACCAATCACCACGCCGTAACCCACCAACGTGAGGATTTGGACGTAGTTTTGCGCTTTATCCGCATAAATCACCACGGTAGACATGGTGGCAGGGCCGGTTAACAGTGGAATCGTGAGGGGTACGACGGCAATACTCGCGCCGATGGCGGATTTAACCTCAGCCTCTTGCAGTTCGTCTGGGTTTGAGCGTGAATCTGCCGGTTGCGCATTTAACATGCTCAATGCCGACGTCATCAACAACAAACCACCGCCCACCTGAAAACTGGCCAAGGAAATGCCAAAGAACCCCAAAATCTCTAAGCCCAAAAGCGCACTGACCGCAATCACCACAAAAGCGCTGAACGAGGCGACCAAAATGGTGTGCTGACGCTGCTGACGCGAAAAATTTTGCGTGTAATGGATGAAAAATGGCACGCAGGCCAGTGGGTTGACGATGGCCAGCAAAGTCACCAGCGGTTTTAAGTCCATAGCCATCACCGGCCTCCCGTCACATCAACGATGGAGCCAGTGGTATAGCTGGAAGTTTCCGACAACAGCCAAAAGATGGCTTCGGCCACTTCGTGCGCTGTACCAGCACGATGCATAGGAACCAAGGGCGCGACTTGGGCCACTCGGTCAGGTAAACCACCCGAGGCATGAATATCAGTATCGATGATGCCAGGGCGCACAGCGTTGACGCGGATACCCTCTAGCGCCACCTCTTTCGCCAAGCCCATGGTGAAAGTGTCAATCGCTGATTTACTGGCCGCGTAATCTACATACTGCCCAGGTGAACCGATTCGCACCGCCGCACTGGACAAATTGACAATGCTGCCGCCCGAGCCGCCGTACTTGGTGCTCATGCGCTTGACGGCTTCGCGTGCGCAAACAAAGCTGCTGGTGATATTGGTTGTCCACATGCGGGTCAATCGTTCAACTGTCATGGCGTCAACCCGTGATGGCATATCCACCACGCCAGCGTTGTTCACCAAGCCGCAGATGCGCCCCAGTTTTGCGTCCACAGTGTCGAACAATCGCAAGACATGGGCTTCAACGGCAACATCGGCTTGCACCGCTATGGCCGTGCCGCCAGCAGCACGAATTTGCCGTACCACTTCGTCAGCAGCCAATGAGTTAGCGACGTAATTCACCGCGACAGCCCAATCATGCTTGGCACACAACAAAGCCGCTGCAGCCCCGATACCACGAGAAGCTCCCGTGATTAAAACAACTTTTTTTTGCGTCATCTATTGATTCTCTAAGATTTATTCGTTCACCTGCATCCAACTTATCGGCCCGTGCGGGCCAAGTAGCGTTTGCGCCAAAACACCACACCCAGCGTAACGGCAATAAGTACCATCGCACCCATGGTCCACCACAAGGCATTTTTGTTATGAATAAGCGGAAACGTCTCGAAATTCATGCCAAAGAAACCGGTAATCAAATTCAAAGGCAAGAAAATAGCTGTCAACGCGGTCAGGGTTCGCATGATGTCGTTGGTACGATTGCCCTGCGCACCAAAGTAGATTTGAATCGCCGATTCGGCTGATTGCTCTAATCTGCGCACGTGGTGTACCACGCGCTCGATGTGCTCGATCACATCGCGGGCGCGCGCGATCAAGGCGTCATGCTCGGCTTGGCTGATCGCGGGCCTGCTTGAATCGGCGATCAAAGGTTGCTCGCGCAAGGTATCCAGCCACTCCTGCATGGCATCGTGCTGCTCCTCGCACAAATCTTCTAAAGTGTGCAACTGACTGCGAATACCTGTCAATGCAGACCAATTGTTGAAGCGGGAATAGGGTTTTAGCAACTCGGTTTGCCAATTATCGAGTTGCACCGTTAGCTCTCTGCGCAAATCCAAATAACTGTCCACCATGGCGTTAACCATGCGCAACACCAAATCGACAGGGCTGGTAGGAATGCGACTACGTGCATTCGCCGCATCCAAGCCAGAGCTAGCATCGGCTAAAAACCGTTGGATAAAGCTTTTCGCGGCGTAGCAGTCGCGCGGATGGACGCTGATCAGCAAACGGTCAAACACCGCAAAACCCACAGCTTTGGAGCTGATACGACTCAACCCCGGCAGCGTGTTGCTAGGCTTGATACGCGGCTTGCCACCTTGGCCGTGGTAGGCCTCGATGGCGGCTTCATGCTCGGCTTCGGCACGCATTTCAAGTTGGGTGGCCAAGCGGCGAAAGATGATCAAATCGTAAACAGAGGTGTAGTCGTAATGCGACGGATGAACTGCAGAGGCCAAATCTTGGCAATGCAAATCCAACATGGTCGAGCCACCCACTTGCTGCGACAGAGTTTGCAGAGCCGGCAAATCCGTCGACAGAGATTCGCGGTCCGAAAACACCCAGACAAAACCGTCCGCCGGTGCGCTGCTGGGCAGCTGGTCCACAAACTGCAAACTGCCTTGGGTGAAGATGACGATTTGCATGGTGCGCGGCTGATTCGTTTGTGTATTTGGGTATATGTTTTTGCTTGCTGTTTACTGGTGCTTACTTGTTATTTAAGCGAATCAAACGCGCCGCATCCAGCGCAAAATACGTCAGCACGCCATCCGCACCGGCGCGTTTGAAGGCCAACAGGCTCTCCATCATCACCGCATCATGATCCAACCAGCCGTTTTGCGCAGCGGCTTTCAGCATGGCGTATTCACCGCTAACTTGGTAAGCGAAGGTCGGCACCTTGAATTCGTCTTTGACGCGGCGCACGATGTCCAGATAGGGCATACCGGGTTTGACCATCACCATGTCTGCGCCCTCGGCGATGTCCAGCGCAACTTCGCGCAGGGCTTCGTCGCTGTTGCCGGGATCCATCTGGTAGACCTTTTTGTTGGCGGTGCCCAAGTTCGCAGCCGAGCCGACTGCATCGCGAAACGGGCCGTAAAACGCCGACGCGTACTTGGCGCTGTAGGCCATGATGCGGGTGTGGATGAAGCCGTTCGACTCTAGTGCGTTGCGGATCGCCCCGATCCGGCCGTCCATCATGTCGCTGGGAGCGACAATATCCACGCCGGCTTGCGCCTGAGTGAGCGCTTGCTTACATAGCACTTCCACGGTGGCATCGTTCATGATGTAGTTGTTCTCTGATGGATTCGGGTCAAGCAAACCATCTTGCCCGTGGCTGGTGAAGGGGTCGAGCGCCACATCGGTCATGACACCCAATTCGGGGTAACGCCTTTTCAGCTCTCGCACCACACGCGGCACCAAACCATCGGGGTTGAAAGCCTCGCGGCCATCGGGAGTTTTCAGGCTGGCGTCGATCACCGGGAACAGCGCCATCACCGGAATACCCAATTTCACGCATTCCTCGGCCACTGGCAGCAGCAAATCCAGACTTACACGCTCCACGCCGGGCATGGATTTCACGACTTCTCGGCGGTTTTGACCATCCAGCACAAAGACGGGATAAATCAAATCGTTGGCGGTGACGGCGTGTTCGCGCACCAAATTACGCGTAAACGCATCTCTGCGCAGGCGGCGCGGACGGTTACTTGGGAATGCGGCAAATTGCGTCATGTTGAACTCTTAACTTTTAAGTTTAATTTTGTTGGCGATATGTTGGCAACTTGTTGGTTTAAACCGACACCACGTCTATATTAGCAATGATACCTTCTAAGCCTCACTTCGACTCAACCTTATGAGCACCCTTATGACTACCCTAGCCCACTGCCAAGAACTCGACTCAAAAGACCCTTTGCGCTCGCTCAAAGACCAATTCTCCCTGCCACACAGCGTGATCTACTTGGACGGCAACTCGCTGGGCGTGCTACCCAAAGCCACTGCCGCCCGCGTCGCCGAGGTGGTGACGCAGGAATGGGGCGTCGGCTTGATCCGCAGCTGGAACACTGCCGGCTGGTTTGCCATGCCCCAGAAAGCTGGCAACAAAATCGCCCGATTGATTGGGGCGAACGCCGGTGAGGTGGTCGCCACTGACACCACGTCTATCAATTTATATAAAGTACTCAGCGCAGCGCTAAACATCGCCGCCGCTGACGCACCGACTCGCAAACTCATCGTCAGCGAGCGCAGCAACTTCCCGACCGACCTGTACATTGCCGAAGCACTGTGTAAAGAGCGCGGCTACACCCTGAAACTGGTCGAACCGGAGGAAATTCCCGCATCTTTGACTACCGATGTCGCGATTTTGATGCTCACTCACGTCAACTACCGCACTGGCGCGATGCACGACATGGCCGCCGTGACACAGGCCGCGCACGCCACCGGCATTTTGACCGTGTGGGATTTGGCGCACAGCGCAGGGGCAGTACCGGTTGATGTGACCAGTGCGAAGGCCGACTTTGCCATCGGCTGCGGCTACAAATACCTCAACGGCGGCCCCGGCGCGCCGGCGTTTGTGTGGATCAACCCGAAACATGCCGAGCGCTTCTGGCAACCGCTGGCCGGCTGGTGGGGCCACGCCACCCCGTTTGAGTTCACCCCCGACTACCGCCCCGCTCCCGGCGTCAACCGCTATTTGTGCGGCACCCAGCCCATCATCAACATGGCGGCGCTGGACTGCGGGCTGAATGTGTTCATGGCGGCTGAAGCTTTGGGAGGGATGGTGGCGCTGCGGGTGAAATCACTGGCGCTGACGGATCTGTTCATTGCCTTGGTAGAAGAACGTTGTGCTGGTTTCGGCATTGGCCTGGCGACGCCCTTGGTTCACGAGCAGCGCGGCTCGCAGGTCTGCCTGACGCGCGAGCATGGCGCTGGCTTGGACGGCAGCTCCGGCGCCTTCGCCATCGTGCAAGCCTTGATCGCCCGTGGCGTGATTGGCGACTACCGCGCCGGCGACGGCCAAGCGCACAAGGACATCATGCGTTTTGGCTTTACACCGCTGTACATCGGGTTTGAGGATGTCTGGCAAGCGGTTGAACATTTGCGCCAGGTTCTGGTCTCAGAAGAATGGAAACGCCCCGAATTCAACCAGAAGCATGCGGTGACCTGAATGAGCGGCTGCCCCTACACCCCACCCGATCCAGCGCAGCACGGTGCCCAGCTGGACTTCAGCAATGACATGAGCTACGGCGACTATCTGCAGCTGGACGCGATTTTGAACGCGCAAAAGCCGCTTTCACCCGACCACAACGAGATGCTCTTCATCATCCAGCACCAGACCAGCGAACTGTGGATGAAGCTGATGCTGCACGAGCTGCACGCCGCCATGCGCAGCGTGGCGACCGATGACCTGCACAGCGCCTTCAAGATGTTGGCGCGCGTCAGCCGCATCATGGGGCAGCTGGTGACGGCCTGGGACGTGCTGGCGACGATGACGCCGCCCGAATACAGCGCGATTCGCCCCTACCTGGCCCAATCGAGCGGTTTCCAGAGCGCGCAATACCGCTGTATCGAGTTCGCCCTTGGCAACAAAAACGCCGCCATGCTCAAACCCCACGCGCACCGGCCAGACCTGCTGGCACAGGTGCAGGCCACCTTTGAAGCGCCCTCGCTGTACGACGAATCGCTCAAACTGTTGGCGCGGCGCGGCCTGGCGGTACCGGACTCACACACCCAGCGCGACTGGACCCAACCGTATCAGGCCAGCGACGCCGTCGAACAGGCTTGGCTGGTCGCCTACCGTGACCCCAAACAGCACTGGGAGCTGTACCAGCTGGGCGAAAAACTGACCGATCTGGAGGACAGTTTTCGCCTCTGGCGCTTTCGGCACGTCACCACAGTGGAGCGTATCATCGGCTTCAAACGCGGCACCGGCGGCACGGGTGGCGTGAGTTATTTACGCAGCATGCTGGACGTGGTGCTGTTTCCCGAGATCTGGAAACTCAGGACCGATTTGTAAAACGCATTGAAAAGGATGAACAACATGGGTAGCTTTCAAAACATCACTTCCAGCGACGGCTTTGTCCTTCCGGCCTATGTGGCTCAGCCCAGTGGCACACCGAAAGGCGCGATTGTGGTCTTGCAGGAGATTTTTGGCGTCAACAGCCATATTCAGACCGTGACCGATGGTTACGCTGCGCAGGGCTACCTGGCGGTGGCACCCAGCACCTTTCACCGCGTGCAGGCGGGTGTCAGTCTAGGCTACACCCCTGAAGACATCCAGGCCGGCATCGCCCTGAAGGCCGCCTCCGAAGCCATCCAGCCGCAGGTGATGCAGGACGTGCAGGCGGCGATTGACTTTGCCGCAAAACATCTGCCAGCGGGCAAAAAAGTAGGCATTGTGGGCTACTGCTGGGGCGGCTTGCTGACCTGGCGTGCCGCAGCACTGCTGACCGGCGTCAGCGCCGCCGTGTCCTATTACGGTGGTGGCATGACGGTGGGCGCGGAACCGTCGCGCCAACCCACCATCCCGGTCATGGTGCATTTTGGCGACCAGGACACCGGCATCCCGCTGGATACCGTCCACGCGTTTGCCGCCGCTCAGCCCAAGGTCGAGGTGCAGATTTACGCGGCCAACCACGGCTTCAACTGCGACCACCGGGGTTCCTTTAATGCGCCTGCTGCTGAACTTGCATTAAAACGCACATTAGATTTTTTTACTATTAATTTAGTAGCATCTTAAGCATATAATACGCCGGCTAGAGTCGAATTTATAGCTGAATTTTTAACACTTTTTACATCATGAAAATCTTGCCTCCTAATCTCTCTCCAAAACACTTTGAATGGGGTTGCGCAACCTCTTCTTTTCAAATTGAGGGAGGAATGACAGAAGGAGGCCGCGTTGCTACTATTTGGGACGATTTTTGTGCTCAACCTGGTCGTATCAAAGATGCCAGCGACGGTTCCGTTGCTTGTGATCACTTCCACCGCTATGCCGATGATGTAAAGCTGATTGCAGACTTGGGTTTTAAACACTATCGATTTTCAATTGCCTGGGCGCGCATCGTGAATGCGGACAACAGCGTGAACATGGCAGGTGTTGATTTTTACAGCCGCTTACTGGATGAACTTGAAAAACACAACATCACACCTAATGCTACGCTGTTTCATTGGGACTTGCCGTCACACCTTGAAGGTGGTTGGCTAAATCGCGAAACAGCTTATCGTTTTGCAGATTATTCAGCATTGGTCGCCGCGCATTTGGGCGATAGGTTGCCTCGAGTCGCAACTTTGAATGAGCCGTGGTGCTCTGCATTTTTAGGCTACGACTTGGGCGTTTTCGCACCTGGCCATAAAAATCGTGAAAGTTCTTTGAGCGCAGCGCACCATTTGATGTTGGCTCATGGTTTGGGTATTCAAGCATGGCGCAGCCGTTTACCGCAAACTTCACTAGGCATTGTGCTGAACCCAGAGTTGTGCGACCCGTTGACCTCTAAGGCTGAAGACGTTCAAGCTGC
>JAYSZH010000040.1:0-14478 GCA_043738155.1 Polaromonas sp.
GTTGCCGTAGGAGGTGGTGTAGTCGCTGGCGTTGTCGCCAATGGCTTGGCACATGGCGCGCAGGTCTTTCATGTCCAAGAGCAGCATGCCCTGGTCATCAGCGATTTTGAAGACCAACTGCAGCACGCCAGCCTGCGTTTCGTTCAAATTCAGCATGCGGCTGAGCAAGAGCGGGCCTAAATCGCTGATGGTGGCGCGAACGGGGTGGCCTGATTCGCCAAAAACGTCCCACAGCGTGGTGGGGAAGGCTTGGAAATCTGGGGTGGCGATGCCGCGTTCTTTGATGACTTTGGCTAGTTTCTCCCCAAAACTGCCCACTTGGGAGATGCCGGACAAATCGCCCTTGACATCGGCCATGAAGACTGGCACGCCGAGTTTTGAGAAGCCTTCTGCCATGGTTTGCAGGGTGATAGTTTTGCCAGTGCCTGTTGCACCCGTGATCAAACCGTGGCGATTCGCCTTGTCTGGTCGCAAAAAGCACTGAATATTGCCATTAGTTTTATCATCTGTGGCTGTTTTTTGAGCGATGAGGATGGGTTCGGACATGTAACACCTCTGTAGAGATATAAAGAGAATTGAAAAGTACAATCAAAGCATAGCTTAAACGTAAAAATCACAGAAAACAGAGCAAAAAGAGATACAGAGCATGGCCGGACACAGTAAATGGGCAAATATTCAGCACCGCAAGGGGCGCCAGGACGAAAAACGTCAGCGCATCTGGACGCGGGTGATGCGCGAAATCATGGTCGCGGCGCGTTTGGGCGGCGGCGACATGAGCGCCAATCCGCGCCTGCGCTTGGCGATTGAGAAGGCCAAAGCCGCGAATATGCCGGCTGAAAACGTCAAACGCGGTGTGGACAAAGCCACTGGCAACCTAGAAGGGGCGAATTACATCGAAATTCGCTACGAAGGCTACGGCATTGGCGGTGCGGCGATCATTGTGGATTGCATGACAGACAACCGCTTTCGTACTGTCGCCGCTGTGCGCAACGCTTTCAGCCGCTACGGTGGCACCATGGGGGCGGAGGGTGCGGTGGCGTTTCAGTTCAAACACTGCGGCCAGCTGATTTTTGCACCGGGCACGGATGAAGACAAGCTCATGGAAGCGGCGCTTGACGCAGGTGCGCAAGACGTGATTACCGACGAGGACGGCGCGATTGAGGTGCTGACGGCTTACCCTGAGTTTGAAGCTGTGAAGAACGCGCTGGAAGCGGCGGGTTTCAAGCCTGAGGTTGCTGAAATCACCATGCGGGCGGATAACAACATTGAATTGACTGGTGAAGACGCCACCAAAATGCAAAAGCTGCTGGATGTGCTGGAAGATTTGGACGATACGCAAGAGGTGTTTCACAACGCGGCGCTATCTGAGCAAATTAAATAAATTGAACAAGAAGATTAATTGAAGTTATTGAGAAGAGTTAAATTAGGTATTTATGAATCAAGTCGTTAAGAAAAATGCGTTGGTCAATGTGCTGGTGATTGGTGGTGGCGGGCGCGAGCATGCGCTGGCTTGGAAGCTGGCGCAATCTAACCGCGTGCACAAAGTGTTTGTCGCGCCAGGCAATGGTGGCACGGCTTTGGACAGTCGTATGGAGAACATCAATATCACTGAACCCGGCGAATTGCTTGCCTGGGCAGCTACAAACGATATAGCATTAACGCTAGTTGGTCCTGAGCAACCGCTCGCCGCAGGCGTGGTGGATTTGTTTCGCAGCAAAGGCATGCGCATCTTTGGCCCAACGGCAGCAGCGGCGCAATTGGAAAGCTCCAAAGCCTTCTCAAAAGCTTTCATGCGCCGACACGGCATTCCGACGGCGGATTACGACACCTTCACCGACCCAGCGCTAGCCCACGCGTTTGTGGACAGATTGGGTGCGCCAATTGTGGTCAAGGCCGATGGCTTGGCTGCTGGTAAAGGCGTGGTTGTGGCGATGGATATTGCTGAGGCGCATGCGGCGATTGACTTTATGTTGATTGACAACACATTAGGTGTGACGCACAACCAAGGCGGTGCACGGGTCATCATCGAGCAATTTTTAACGGGCGAAGAAGCCAGCTTTATCGTCATGTGCGATGGTAAAAACGTGGCTGTGATGGCAACGTCGCAAGACCACAAGCGTTTGCTGGATGATGATTTAGGACCGAACACGGGCGGCATGGGGGCGTATTCACCCGCACCTATCGTCACGCCTGACGTTTACAACCGTGCTATGCGCGAGGTTATTTTCCCGACCATCAAAGGCATGGCGGAAGACGGCATTCCGTTCACCGGCTTCTTGTATGCCGGTTTGATGATTGAAACCGAAGGCGCGAACAAAGGCCAAATCAAAACGCTGGAATTTAATTGCCGTATGGGCGACCCAGAAACCCAGCCCATCATGATGCGTTTGAAGTCTGATTTTTTTGAGGTTTTGTGGGCGGCGACCGAGCCAGGAGCGCACGGTAGGTTGGACAAAATCGAGCTGGAGTGGGACAGACGCACCGCCTTGGGCGTGGTGATGGCGGCTGAGGGTTACCCCATGTCGCCGCGTAAAGGCGATGTGATCTCTGGTTTGCCTAGCAAAGATTCGTCTGTTGGCGATGATTCAGTGGTTTTTCATGCTGGCACAGCGGCTAAAGACGGTCAAACCGTGACTTCAGGTGGGCGGGTGTTGTGCGTAACAGCTTTGGCTGAAAGCGTTAAAAGCGCCCAGCAACGTGCTTATGAAGTGGCGCAAGACATTGGTTTTGCTGGCGTTCAATACCGCAAAGATATTGGGCACAAGGCCATCAAATCTTGATGTCAATTTTCGTTTAAATATTAATCTTGAACGATTTCGCCAAACCCCACGCATTTCAGTACCAAGGCAGCAGGCTGGCCAGCCGCATCTTGCAGTTGATGGGGTGGCGGGTGCAGTTTGAGGGGTTTCCTACGCTGCAAGGCGTCGCTGTCGTTTACCCGCACACCAGCAATTGGGATTTTCCGCTGATGGTGGTCGTGAAGTGGGCGATTGGCGTGCAGGTGATGTTTTGGGGCAAAGACAAGTTGTTTAAGGTGCCGGTTTTAGGCGCTTGGATGCGTTGGATTGGCGGCGTGCCTGTCAACCGCACAGCACCCGGCGGTGTGGTGGGGCAGGCGGTGCAGATTTTTGAAGCGCACAAAAGAGCGCAAAAATATTTTTGGCTAGGTCTTGCGCCTGAAGGCACGCGCAAGCTGATTCCGGGCTGGCGCAGCGGTTTTTACCAAACTGCGCATCAATCCAAGGTGCCTTTGTGCATTGTCAAGCTCGACTACAAAAAACGCGAAGTCAGCGCGACAGATTTTATGATTTTGACGGGTGACGAAAAGCAAGATATGGCACATATCGCTACGATTTACCAAGGCGTGCAAGGCTTGTACCCTGCATTAGCAGCGCCAGTGCAGATACTGGACCCCAAAGTTTCACGCCAAGATACTGTTGTGCATTAAAAATGACCATCCAAACCACAACTTCACCATTAACTTCACCGGAAGTCGTTAAAGACTATTTGATCGGGCTGCAAACCAGCATCACGTCAGCGATTGGTGCTTTTGAGTTCAATAGCGGCAAAACTTTTATTGTCGACCACTGGAAAAAAGCGGCTGATGAGCCTTTGCAGGGCGAGGGCATCACGCAAATTTTGGAAGGTGGCGAGGTGTTTGAGCGCGCGGGCTGCGGTTTTTCGCATGTGCGAGGGGCGAAGTTGCCACCTTCTGCCACGCAGCACAGACCAGAATTAGCTGGTGCGCCCTTTGAAGCCATGGGCGTGTCACTGGTTTTTCACCCGCGCAACCCGTATGTGCCGACTGTGCATATGAATGTGCGCATGTTGGCGGCAACTTTGCCTGGAAAAGAGCCAGTCTGCTGGTTTGGTGGGGGTATGGACTTGACGCCGTATTACGGCTTTGAAGAGGATGCCGTGCATTTTCACCAAACCTGCAAAACCGCGTTGACACCGTTTGGTGACGACAAATACCCCAAATTCAAAACCTGGTGCGATGAGTATTTTTACCTGAAGCACCGCCAAGAGCAGCGTGGCGTGGGGGGTGTGTTTTTTGACGATTTCTCTGAGCTGGGTTTTGAGCAGAGTTTCGCGATGATGCAATCCGTTGGCTCGTCGCTGCTAGACGCATATCTACCCATCGTCAACCGCCGAAAAGACATGACCTACACCGAGCGCGAGCGCGAATTTCAGCTCTACCGCCGTGGCCGCTATGTGGAATTCAACCTCGTGTGGGACAGGGGCACGCATTTTGGGCTGCAGTCAGGCGGGCGCACGGAGTCGATCTTGTTGTCCATGCCACCGCTGGCGAGCTGGTCGTACCAGCGACCGATTGAAGCAGGAACGGCAGAAGCCAAGCTTTATACTGATTTTTTGCCTAGAAAAGATTGGCTCTGAGACTCCATTGAGTACATCAAAACCAACAACCCAAAAACGCATCGGCATGTATGGCGGTGCATTTGACCCGCCGCACAACGCGCATGTGGCGTTGGCGAAAGCCGCTGTGGAACAACTGGGTTTGGATGCTTTGCACGTCATACCAACCGGTCACGCTTGGCACAAAGCACAGCAGCTGACTTTGGGGTTTCATCGCTTAGAAATGGCGGAAAAGGCGTTTGGCGAAATTCCCCATGTTTGTGTCGATCAGCGTGAGGTCATACGCACCGGTCCGACCTATTCTTTGGACACTTTACGCGAACTACAAGTTGAAAATCCAGACGCGCAGCTTTACCTCGTCATGGGTGCAGACCAAGCCGCCGCATTGCCAACATGGAGTCATTTTGATGAAATTGCTAAGCTCGCTATAATATGCGTAGCCGAACGTTCAAATAATACGGGTAATATAAGTTATATATCTACTTTGAATAGCCTCAACTGCCGAGCCATTCACATCGAATTGCCCATCATGCCGGAGAGCGCTACGGACGTTCGTGATCTGGTTTTGCACCAAAAATCTATCAACCACTTGTTACCTTCATCGGTCGTTGCCTACATTGATGCGCATGGCCTCTACCGTTAATTCAGTTAATTACATTTAAAACACTCGCATGACCACAACTACTTCAGACAGCGCCGCAAAAAAAGACATCCAAAAACTCCAGCGCGTCATCGTCGATGCGCTTGAAGATGTCAAAGCCCAAGAAATTGTCGTGTTTGACACCGAAAAGCAAACGGCGTTGTTTGAGCGCGTGATGATAGCCTCTGGCACATCCAACCGCCAAACCCGTGCTTTGGCCATGAGCGTGCGCGACGCGGTCAACAAAGCCGGCTTTGGTAAACCACGTGTTGAAGGTGAAGACAATGGCGAGTGGATCATCGTTGACTGCGGTTCCGCCGTCGTCCACGTCATGCAGCCCGCCATTCGCAGTTACTACCATTTGGAAGAGTTGTGGGGCGATATTCCAGTGCGTTTGAAGTTTGGTTCTGAAAAAGTGGTCGCCAAATCGGCTGCAAAGACATCAGCCAAGACACCCGCCAAGAAACTCACGGCGATGCAAGAAGCTCTTGTTCAAATTGACAAAGGCGACAAAGCTGAGAAGCCAATGACATTGAAACGCTCAAACGCAGCCAAAACGGGCGTGGCTGAAGCCTTCCCATCCAAAGCGGCGATCAAGAAAGAAGCGGCGATTAAATCAACCAAAGCTGCAGCGGCTAAGAAAATAGCGGCAAAATCAGCAACCAAGTCCGCGCCTGCTGCTAAGAAAGCAGTCGCAAAGACGACTGCCAAAGCAGCGCCAGCAGCCAAAAAAGTTGCTGCTAAGAAAGCGCCAGCCAAGAAAGTAGCGGCTAAAAAGGCGTAAATCCTTATAAGCTGCTAAATAGCGCCAAAATAAGCATAAATATGCCTCTAGCCGGCGTATTTATTGCCTAAAATGCTATGAAAATTATAGTAGTTGCTGTCGGTAAAAACATGCCAGACTGGGCGCAAACCGCGTGGGACGACTACGCCAAACGCTTCCCGTTCGAGCTGAAAATTGAAGTCAAAACCGTCAAAACGGAACCGCGCAGCTCCAAAACACTAGAAACCATCTATGCCGCCGAACGCGAGCGCATAGAAGCCGTCATCCCCAAAGGCACGCGCATCGTCGCCTTGGATGAGCGTGGCAGCAACCTGACCACCATGGCCCTGGCAGGTAAGCTTAAAAATTGGCAACTTGAAGCGTCAGATGTTGCCTTGGTCATTGGCGGTCCCGACGGTCTAGACCCCGAATTCAAAAAAGCCGCCCATGAGCGCATCCGCCTCTCTGACCTCACCCTGCCGCATGCATTTGCGCGAGTTCTGCTGATTGAGCAGCTGTATCGGGCTTGGTCTATCAATGCGAACCATCCCTATCACAGGGAATAAAACACAGAATAAGCCTAGAGCCATGACTTCTAAAGCCGCTCCCTTTATCTACCTAGCCTCCCAAAGCCCACGCCGCAGCCAGTTGCTGGATCAAATTGGCGTTGCGCATCACATCTTGGTAGCAGATGCTGCTGAAAACGCGATTGAAGATGCTGAAGCACTGGAAATTGCGCTTAAAAACGAAGCGCCAAAGGCTTACGTGATGCGTGTGACGGGGTTGAAGCTGGATGCTGCCGTCGCACGGATGAAAAACCGAGGTTTGCTCACTGCACCGATTCTTTGCGCGGACACGACAGTTTGCATGGGGAAGACGATTTACGGGAAGCCTGCGAACGCGGTGGATGCCGCTAGGATGTTGGCTGAGTTGTCTGGGAGGACGCACCGCGTGCTGACTTCTATAGCGGTGGCTTACGGTACAAATGGCAAAAAGCGTTTGCAGGCTTTGAGCGAGTCAAAGGTGACATTTGCACCCATGACCAAGGCGCAGATTACCAACTATCTCGCCACGGGCGAGCCCATGGGCAAAGCGGGTAGTTACGGCGTGCAGGGCATGGCGGCGGGGATGATTGAGCGAATCAGCGGGAGCTATTCGGGCATCATGGGTTTGCCGCTGTTTGAAACGACGCAGTTGCTGCGGAAAATTGGCATGCATAATTAGCGCATGCAGCAAGAAATACTGATCAACTGGTCACCCCAAGAAACGCGAGTCGCGGTCGTTGAAAGCGGCGCGGTGCAAGAGATCCATGTTGAGCGCAGCTTGGAACGGGGCATTGTTGGCAATGTTTACTTGGGTAAAGTGGCGCGGGTGCTGCCAGGGATGCAGTCGGCGTTTATAGATATTGGGCTGGAGCGGGCGGCTTTTTTGCATGTGGCAGATCTGGTCAGCAGCATCAATTTGCGGCATGCCGAGCCTGATGAAAACAGCAAAGAGAGCACAAAATCAAGCAAAACTGCTGAAGCGCCATTGCAACTGCCTCCCATAGAAAAGCAAGTGTTTGAAGGCCAAACGCTGCTGGTGCAAGTCATCAAAGAGCCAATCGGCACCAAAGGCGCACGGCTGACGACGCAAATCAGCTTGTCGGGTCGTTTACTGGTGTTCTTACCGCAGGATAAGCACATTGGTGTGTCACAAAAAATTCCTTTGGAACAGCGTAAACAGCTGCGCCAGCGACTACAAGACTTGGCAACCGCTGCGGCATCGCCGGCTTCATCCGGCATTGATGATGTGGGTGGCTACATTTTGCGCACCAATGCAGAGGAAGCGGAAGATGCAGAGCTGGCAGAAGACATCAGCTACTTGCGCAAAACATGGCGACGCATTCAGGATGCCGCCAAACGCCTGCCGCCAAAGTCAGTCGTGCATCAAGATTTGAACTTGCTGCAGCGTGTCATGCGTGATTTGGTCAGCGAAAACACCCAATCGATTCGTTTGGATTCACAGCTGCAATATGAAAAATTGATAGCATTCAGCCAGGAATTTATGCCTGCTGCAGCCGAAAAACTGCAACATTACAAAGGCGAACGGCCGATTTTTGATTTGTTCAATATCGACGATGAAATCGGCAAAGCGCTGGGTGCTCGGGTGGATTTGAAGTCGGGTGGCTACCTGATAGTGGATCAAACCGAGGCGATGACGACGGTGGACGTGAATACTGGCGGATATGTGGGTGCGCGCAATTTTGATGAAACGATTTTCAAGACCAATTTAGAAGCCGCTGGCGCGATTGCGCGGCAGCTGCGTTTGCGCAATTTAGGTGGCATTGTGGTGCTTGATTTCATCGACATGACGCGCACAGAACACCGTGACGCTGTGCTGGCAGAATTCAAAAAACAACTCGCCCGCGACAGAGTGAAAACATCGTGCAGCGAGTTTTCTAGCCTGGGCTTGGTAGAAATGACGCGTAAACGCACCCGTGAATCGCTGGCGCATATGTTGTGCGAGCCTTGCGCCGTTTGCGCGGGTAGAGGCATCGTCAAAACGCCGCGTAGCATCGCCTATGACATTTTGCGGGAGATCTTGCGCGAATCTCGCCAATTCAACCCACGCGAGTTCCGTATCATTGCAGCACCTAAGGTGATTGAGCTGTTTTTAGATGAAGAAAGCCAGCATTTGGCGGAGCTGAGCGACTTTATCGCCAAGCCGATTTCGCTGCAAAGCGAGAGTGCAGCCGGGCAGGAGCAGTATGACGTCGTCCTTCTCTGAAGCTTCTAAGGTTGTTATAACCGCGAACACGACGCCGATTCCGATTTTGGTTTATCACCAAATTGTTGATGCACCTGCCAAAGGAGCACCATTTCGTGGTTTGTATGTTTCGCCAGCTGCGTTTGCGCGACAAATGGCGCTTCTGAAGATACTGGGTTTTCAAGGTCTGTCGATGACTGATTTACAGCCGTATTTATGTGGTGAAAAAATCGGCAAAGTCGTCGGCATTACCTTTGACGATGGTTATTTGAACAACTTGACCAACGCTTTACCCGCGCTGCGAAAGCAGGGTTTTACATCCACTTGCTACGTGGTGGATGGTCTTTTAGGGAAAACCAATGTGTGGGACGAGCACATCGGCATTGCCCAAACCCCGCTGATGACGGCTGAACAACTCTTGCAATGGCAGGCCGGTGGGCAGGAAGTGGGGGCGCATACGCAGCACCACATCGATTTGACGCAGGCTGAAGATGGCAAGGCGCAACAGGAAATCAGCGGTTCAAGATCTGAATTAGAAGAATTTTTGGGTAAACCCGCGAACCATTTTTGTTACCCCTACGGCAAGTTTGACAAACGACATGAAATCATGGTCAAGCAAGCGAGCTATGAAACCGCGACTACGACGACCCGTGGGCGTGTGTATGACGCTACAAACATGCTATCGCTGCCACGAGTGCCCGTGCTGCGTAGCACCTCATTACCCGTGTTTTGGTTGAAAATTGCAACGGCTTATGAGGACAATAAACTGAAGGATACTGAAACGAAGGATACAGCTTGAAGATTGCCGTATGAAAATCGCCATATTCAACCGCATTTTCTCTAAAAAAGCGGGTGGGGCAGAGCGTTATTCTGTCGCCCTCGTGGAAGAGTTGGCAGCCAAACACGAGATTCATGTGTTTGCGCAAGATATTGACCACACGCGGCCAGGCGTGACCTATCACCGTGTTTCTGCGCCGTTGCGCGGATCGCGTTGGTTGAACCAAGTTTGGTACGCAACAGCTACCTGGTGGCAAACGCGACAAGCTTCGGGGCAGGGATTCGACATCGTCCATTCGCATGAAAACACCTGGCATGGCAACGTGCAAACGGTGCATGTACTACCCATCAAGCACAATTTATTTCATGGCAAGACTGGGTTTAACAAAACCAAAGCTTGGCTCAAAGTGCTTACCAGCCTGCGATTACTGGCTTACTTGACGTTGGAAAAAGCTCGGTTTTCAAACCAAAAACACAGACAAATCATCGTGACATCGCCTAGTTTGCGGGGTATTTTTCAGACGGCGTATCCTGGGTCTCAAAACCCGATTTCAATCATCACACCAGGTGTGTCTAAAGCTGATCTGACTCGTGACAAAGCAGCTGCCAAACACGCATTCGGTTTGTCTGAAGGTGCTTTTGTTATTGCATTTGTAGGAAATCGCTACGATATTAAAGGTTTACCAACGCTTTTGTTGTCGATGCAAGCCTTGCCTGCGCGAGTAAATCTGCTTGTGGTGGGAAATGGTGAAGAGGTGGATCTCTACCAAGTGCAAGCTGAAAAGCTCGGAATTTCCCTGCGGGTGAAGTTCTTAGGCGCTATCAACGGGGTTGAACAGGTGTATCAAGCAGCAGATTGCTTGGCTCACCCCACGCTAGAAGACACATTTGCCATGGTGGTTTTAGAAGCCATGTCATATGGCTTGCCCGTGGTAGTGAGCTGCGAAAAGTATTGCGGCATTGCAGGCTTGTTAACCGATGGGTTAAATGCCTTGATTTTGCATGAGCCTCAAGATGCAGCCGCACTGACGGCACTGTTACAGCGTGTTGTGGAAAGTACCGAACTGCGGGGCAAACTAGGGGCTGAAGCCTTGAAGTTTGCCGATGGTTTTGCATGGGCGCAGATTGCACAAGCGCAGGAGCTTGTCTATCTTGAAACGCTTAATAAATGATTTTAAGTGCCGAAATATGCCTCTAGCTGGCGTATTCATTGCTTTATTAGCTATAAAATATATAGCAATCATAGATTTCCATCTTCGCGCAATGGCGAAGCAAAAGTCAGCTTGAATGCAAACCCAGACGATACAGTTTGGCATAAAACCCGTTGTCTGCCAACAGCTTGGCGTGCGAGCCAATTTCGATGATCCTGCCAGCTTCCATCACCACGATTCTGTCAGCATGCTCCACGGTCGATAACCGATGCGCAATCACCAAGGTTGTGCGGTTTTTCATCAGCACTTGCAGGGCTTCTTGCACAGCGCGTTCAGATTCGGCGTCTAAAGCGGAGGTTGCTTCATCTAAAATTAATATTGGAGCATCTTTGTACAAAGCTCTGGCGATAGCTAGGCGCTGGCGTTGACCGCCCGAGAGCTGTACCGCGTTGTGTCCTACTGTGGTGTCAATGCCCTGTGGCAAGTCTGCGATGAAGCTGCCTAAACGTGCGGCTTCTAAGCATTGCTGTACTTTGGTGCGATCTACGGTGGGCGCAATTACACCTAGCGCGACATTGTTGGCAATGCTGTCGTTTAGCATGACCACATGTTGGCTGACCAATGAGAATTGGTTGCGCAGTGCCGTCAAATCCCAGTCTTTTAACATTTGATTGTCTAAGCTGATGTTGCCAGAGTAGGGCTCCAAGAACCGTGGCAATAAATTAACCAAGGTTGTTTTGCCTGAACCTGATGAGCCTACCAAGGCAATCGTTTCGCCGTGGGCTATGGTGAGCGAGAGGTTTTCAACCGCGAAACCTGCACCTTCCTTGTATTTCACACTGGTGTCGAGAAACTCAATGTGCCCGTCCGCCCGAACTTTACGGAATGTGCCGGATTGCTCACTCTCTGAGAGATCTAAAAGGTCAAAGCCACGCTCTAAAGATGCTAAACCACGGGTGATGGGGTTGGCAATTTCAGACAAATGCTTGATGGGTGCAACCAGCAGCAGCATGGCGGTGACGAAGGCTGTGAACTCGCCCACGCTGGTGCCGCCGTCTGCACTTTGCAAGAGTGCTACAGAGATAATAGCTGATAAGGCAATGGCTGCAACCATTTGCGTTAAAGGTTTCATCGCGGCAGAGGCTGCAGTGGTCTTCATTGACAGACGGCGCAAGGTGTCGCTGATGTCGAAAAAACGGTCTGCCTGCGCGGCTTGTGCAGCGTGCAGCCGAATATCACGGTGCGCTAGGACGTTTTCTTCGACCACATAAGCCAAGTCATCGGTCGCTTTTTGGCTGGATTTTGACAGGCCATAGAGTTTTTTGGACAATTTCACCATGATGAAGGCGACGGCTGGCAGCATGACGGCAACAATAGTGGTGAGTTGCCAGTTGAGGTACAGCAGGTAACCGACCAGTGCGATCATGGTGACGGTGTCGCGCACCAAAGCCATCAAGGAGTTAACCAGTAGCGTTGAGCCGTTGTTGACCTCGTAAACCACGGTATTGGCCAGCTCGCTAGAGCTTTGATCTGCAAAAAGGCCGAATTTGGCATCCAGTACCTTGCTAAACATCGCTTGGCGTAGTTTCATCAAGCCTTTTGAAGTGACTTTGGCGACAGCCATTTCAGCCACAAAGCCCGCAATCCCGCGAACGCCAAACAGGGCGATGAGCGTCACGGGGATGATCCATACTTGGAGGCTGCCTTTTGTGAACCCGCGATCAAGCAGAGGTTTGAGCGCAGCGGGAATCATGGGCTCTGTGCAAGCGGCGATGGCTACAGCTAGAAATGCGATGATCCATGCGCTTTTGGGTTGTCCAAAGTAGGGCAGTAACCGCGCAAAACGCTGTCGTAGGGATTTATTCGCTGAAACTGAAATCGAAGATGATGGAGTGGTTGAATTTGTCACTGGCGCGCGTGCTGTGTAGGCAAAATAGGCATAAAGTCCCTGTATTATCGCTGCATGACAGAACGCGTGCCCTCAATAGTCACATCTATAGCCACAACAACAGCCACATCAAAAAACTTAGCTAAGAACTTAGGTTTTCTAGGTTGGGCTAGAGTTTTTGGCATTGCGGCGTTGGTTGGCACGATGTTGTCGCTGCCCTTGACCAATACTTTCATCACCTTGGCGCTGTTTTTTTGGGTATTTGCTGGGTGCAAGCCGGGTCAAAATTGGCAGGTAGACTTGAAAAATCCAGCCGTATCAGGCGCTTTGCTGCTTTTGGGGTGGATGTTGCTGAGCTTGCTATGGTCGCATGCATCTATGCAGCAAACATTTGCAGGCATTTGGAAATACCGTAAATTGGCCTTCGTGCCACTGATGGTGTTTTTGTTTGCAGATGCCAAGTGGCGCGCCGCCGCCATCAAAGCTTGGCTGGGTGCTGCGATTGTGCTGATGTTGTATGCGCTGATTCATATCTTGCCCGACCCAATTGGCGACGGCCGCATGGGCGTGCATCCCGCGCTGCCGTTGTCTACCTACTCCTACATCACGCTGGGTTTTGTGCTCATTCCAGCGTTGACTGTGGGACTGGCTTGGATGATGCAGGGAAAGGCTTGGGTCGATAAAAGCTTGGGCGCATTGGTTGCGCTGTTAACGGTGGCGTTCGTTGTATTGGCGCAGCAAGGCCGAACGACCTATGTGACGTTGACGGCGTTGCTGATTTTCTTTATTTTGACGCAGCTGAAAAGCACAAAAAAATGGTTGGCTATGGGCGTATTACTCATTGCAGCGGTCAGCGTAGGGTTGTTTAGTAGTACTGTTCAAAAACGACTTTCCGAGGTTGTGATCGATTCGCAAACAACACTCAGTACTGAGACAATTGCGTCGTCAGGTTTGCGAATAGGGTTTTGGCGGACCACTTTAGATATTGCCAAACACAACCCGATTTTAGGTACGGGTATGGGTACTTGGGCGGATGAATACCGCAAATACGTGGTCAGCACACCGAACACGCCGAAAATTGCGGCATCAGGTGGTAATCCACATCAAGAGTACTTGTTGATGGCGTCTCAGCTCGGTTTAGTTGGGTTGGCCCTGTTTTTGACATGGCTGGCACGCTGTTTTGTTGGAAGCAGGTCATTGGGAAGTCATGAACGGATTGCCGCGCAGTCCTTGCTTGTCGCGTTTACTGTAGGGTGCTTTTTTAACTCAACGCTGTTCGATAGCGCGACTGGGCATTTCTTTTGCATTGGATTGGGTATTTTGTTTGCGGGCCATGCATCAACATTTACATCTGCGAAATCTGCGAAATCTGTGGAATCTGCTGAAACAGAAGCCACTTATCATTAGCTATGGATAAAAAAACGACTTTATCGGTCATTTTGATCGCCAATAACGAGGCACACAATATTTTGGATTGTTTGGCAAGCGTGAGTTTTGCCGATCAAATTGTGGTGGTGGACAGCGGCAGCACCGACAACACGGTTGAGTTGGCACAATCTGTGGGTGCACACGTGGTACAGACGGCCGATTGGCCCGGTTTTGGTGCGCAAAAAAATCGTGCGCTTGATTTGGCGACCTGTGATTGGGTGTTTTCAATCGATGCGGATGAGCGTGTCACGCCCGAGTTGGCTGCGCAACTCAAGGCTGCTATCAATTTAGGTATGGATGCCAGCATCCAAGTTGATTTCAAAAATGATAGCAAAAGTAACAAAAATATCAGCCAACATGATGCTTATGAAGTGCCGCGTTTAACGCAATTTTGCGGCCAGTGGATTCGCCATTGCGGCTGGACGCCCGACCATGTACTGCGTTTGTTCAAACGTGGCAGTGCAAGGTTTAGTAACGATTTGGTACATGAGCGATTGGTTCAATCCAAGGGAACTTGTGGCAAACTAACAACTCCTATGTTGCATTACAGTTATCCCACGCCTGCTAGCTACTGGCGCAAACTTGACCAGTACAGCCAAGCATGGGCAAAGCAGCGGCATTTGGAGGGTAAAAAGACCAGCATGCTGCGGGCAGCCATGTCTGGCTTAGTGGCTTTTATAAGGACGTATTTTTTGAGATTAGGATT
>JAYSZH010000041.1:0-5160 GCA_043738155.1 Polaromonas sp.
GCCGGGCAAGTTTGAAGTTAGCGACGCAGCGACTATGCTTGCTCAAGCAAAAGCATAGTTTCTTAGTGGAAAACAGGTCTTTAATCGGCGAAATTTATTACCTTTAATTGAAATTGATAGCTATAATTTTAATAGCTGATTTGGCAATAAATACGCCGGCTAGAGGCTCATTTAATGTGAATTTTAGAGATTAACTTTGAGATAATGCGCGCCCGCTAAGGGGTTGTGGTAGTAGGGTGGAATTTCCTTGAACCCCAGCTCTTCATACATGGCGCGCGCAATTTCCATGTCGTCTAAAGTGTCTAGCAAGACACTGTCGTAACCTGCCATCAGTGCGGCATCCAAAATCGCCGCAGCCAGTTGTCGCCCCAGGCCCAAGCCGCGAAAAACAGGGCGAACGTATAAACGCTTCATCTCTGCGGCATTGACATAATCACTTGAATCTAACGGTCGCAGGGCGCAGCAGCCAGCAATGACGCCATCAACCTTTGCCAGCAGCAAAGCGCCGCGCGGAGGCGCGTAATCGCCGGGTAAATTGGCTATTTCGCCTTCAAAATCCTGGAAACACAAGTCAAAACCCAAGCTGATCGCATACTCGCGGAAAACGTCAGATGTCGCTGCCAGATCTTCAGCAGACGTTGGTATACCGAGCTGAATCTTAGAAATAACGTCACCCACCCAAACTAACCAGCCAATACACCGCTGCAGCGCAGAGCAGCAGTATGGCCAGCGCTAAACAGCGCGTCGCAGCGGTATCAACAGAGGCTGGCGTACTAGCGGGAAGCAATTTATCGCCATGAAGCATGGGTTTAATCAGGTTTTGCCGCTTTTTATAGAGATAAAACACAATTGCCACAAGGTGCGTGACGATCAGAAATATGACGACTATTTTGCCAATGGTCACATGGTAGCCAGACGCCAATCTGACTGTTGCATTCGATACAAATATGGTTAAAGGCCCAGCCGCCGAAATCTCATCATCACTGATCAAACCCGTGCTAACTTGAGCCAAGAGCAGAGCCAGCATGGCAAATACGGAAAAAGACCCCAAAGGGTTGTGGCCCACCGAATGCAACGGGTCGCCCTGGCCTTTGAGATAACGAAGAATATTGCTAGGCGCATAAATGAACGATGCAAATCGAGACCATTTACCCCCCACAATGCCCCAAACCAGTCGGAACAGCAGCAAGGTCAGCACGCAGTAACCAAAGCGGTAATGCCACGGCATCGCATCACCTCCTTTGAACCCAGTGATGAGCAGGCAAAACACGCAAAAAGCAAGTGCCCAATGGAAGATGCGCGTTGGCAAATCCCAAACCCGAGTAGGCGTCTCTGCAGAGGTTTCTATAGAGATGTGATGGTTATTCATAAGATCGATTGGTAGTTACCCGAATTTAAGAATGCAAGCATGAACTTTTCAAAACCAAATAAGTCTGCATAATAGCAAAACACTGGTTTGCAACCCTTTTGCCAGATTTTCAGCTCGTTAATAACATTCTACTTAAGGAAATTTATGAAAAAGCCATCTGCTCTCCAAGTTGTAGCCACTTTTGTGCTGACAGTCGCTGCAATGACGCTTGCAACATCTGCCAGCGCCCAGTTTCAAAAGCCAGAGGATGCGGTCAAATACCGCCAAAGTGTGATGACCGTCATGGGCACGCACTTTGGTCGCATCGGCGCCATGGTTAATGGTCGGGCACCATTTGATGCGAAGGTCGCACAAGACAGCGCCCATGTCGTAGCCGTCATGAGCACATTGCCATGGCCAGCATTCACACAAAACACGGAATCCTTGAAAACACGCGCTTTGCCTGAAATCTGGAAAGAAGGCGCCAAGTTCAAAGAAGCCAGCGAGAAAATGCAGGCAGAAGTTGCCAAGTTAGAAGTAGCTGCCAAAACGGGTAACTTAGACACCATCAAAGCCGCTTTTGGCGCGGCTGGTGGCTCCTGCAAAAATTGCCACGACTCGTTCCAGGCTAAAGCAAATTAATTATCAGTAAGCTATATTGCTATATTTTTTATAGCTGTATAGGCAAATAATACGCTAGCTATAACCTAAATTACCCTGCTTTTAAGTGATTCGGTTTAGCTTGCGGCCAGCAGTTTCTCAATCAATGTATGCAGCTCTGCAAAATTGGGCTCGCCCACATAGCGTTTCACGATCTGGCCTTGTTTGTTGACGATATAAGTTGTGGGCGTGAGCTTCACTTCGTTCCAAGCTTTTGCCACCGCACCCGTATTGTCGATGGCAACTTTGAACGGTAGTTTACGTGTTTCTGCATAGTTGACCACATAGGCCGGTGGATCGTAGCTCATCGCAACTGCGACGGTATCAAAGCCTTTGGGTTTGAATTTGTCATAAGTGGCGATGATTTTCGGCATTTCTGCCACACATGTGGTGCAGCTCGTGGCCCAAAAGTTAACCAAAGTGACCTTGCCTTTGAAGCTGGCGGTGCTGATTTTTGAGCCATCTAGCAACACAAATGTGGATTCTGGCGCTGTTGTCACGCCAGTTCCCACAAAAACATAAGCGCCGACCGCCAGTACCACGGCCGCAACGCTTGCATAGATAAATTTGTTCATAAAAGACATTTTCTCAGACATTGCAAGACTTGTGCTACAGTTGACATCATGCAAATCGCGAAGTTCAGCTTCTTTTACTTTTATTTTTGGTTCTCAGTCCCAGGCGGACGAGAGGCAAATGCTTAAGTAGACCTCAAGCAAGCCCTTCTCGAGCAAACCGCCAGACACAGTCTTGGCGGTTTTTTTTTGCCCGTTTGCTTATTCTCTTATTTTTCTCGGTTTTATTTATTTTCAATAGTTTTACAGGAGTGATGACATGACAAACACAACTAACGAGCCTTGGTATCCAAAAAACGTTCACAGCAATGACAGAACCAGTCAAACCGACGACGAACGCATCAAGGACATCACCGTGTTACCACCTCCAGAACATCTCATTCGCTTTTTCCCGATTCAGGGCACAGCCGCTGAATCGTTGATCAGCAACACACGCCAGACCATCCATGACATCATGGTTGGCAAGGACGACAGGCTCTTGGTCGTCATGGGGCCATGCTCCATCCACGACCCTGCTTCGGCACTCGAATATGCCAAAAAATTACTTGTGCAGCGTGCTAAATATGCCGGGACACTTGAAATTGTGATGCGCGTGTATTTCGAAAAACCGCGTACAACGGTGGGCTGGAAGGGCTTGATCAACGACCCGTACTTGGACGAAAGCTACCGCATCGACGAAGGTCTGCGCATGGCGCGCCAGTTGCTGATCGAAATCAACCGCTTGGGTTTGCCAGCGGGTAGCGAGTTTTTAGACGTGATTTCACCGCAATATTTGGGCGATTTGATCAGCTGGGGCGCCATTGGGGCACGCACGACCGAAAGCCAAGTCCATCGCGAACTGGCCTCGGGTATTTCTGCACCGATTGGCTTCAAAAACGGCACAGATGGCAACATCAAAATTGCAACCGATGCGATTCAAGCCGCAGCCGGCGGGCATCACTTTTTGTCCATCCATAAAAATGGTCAAGTCGCCATCGTTCAAACCAACGGTAACCCAGACTGTCATGTCATTTTGCGCGGCGGCAAAGCGCCGAATTACGATGCCGCCAGCGTGGCTGCAGCTTGCAAAGACTTGGCTGCCGCCAAGCTACCGCCAACTTTGATGGTCGATTGCAGCCATGCCAACAGCAGCAAACAGCACGAGAAGCAAATTGAAGTCGCCAAAGACATCGCCGCGCAGCTCAGTAGCGGTTCAAAAAGTGTGTTCGGCGTCATGGTTGAAAGCAATTTGCTAGCGGGCGCGCAGAAGTTTACACCTGGCAAAGACCAACCGTCCGCATTGGCATATGGCCAAAGTATCACCGATGCTTGTATTGACTGGAATGACTCGGTTGGCGTGTTGGAAGCGTTGTCACAAGGCGTCTTGGCGCGCCGTAAATTAGTAGGATAAAACGTAAAGCTAAGCAGCCAGCCAATCGCTGAGCTGCTTAGCTTCACCCGCTTCTTTACCAGCTTTGAACTGCCAAGTGTGCTCTGCAGACTTGGCAGGCCAGTTCAAGCTTAAATGAATCAGCCGCTTGTCACGCGCTACGCTAGAGATGATTTTCTGGCTTTTAGTCGGGTGTTCTGTGATGTACTGGGCTAAATCGTCAAGTTTATGAATACGCCAGCTTTGGGCTTTGCTCCCAGTGCCTACAGTAATGCCCACCCATTCATCTCCCGTAGCAAAGCCAGCTTTTTCAGCTACACCGCCGCTCAGGACGACTTTGATGTTGATGCCGCCAGCTTCGCTGACGCGCAAACCCAAACGCTGCTGCAGTTGCGAAGGTTCATCAGTAACAATCACACCATGCTGGCTAAGAAGTGCGTGCACAGGCAGTTCGCCCGTTCCATGCACCCATGCTTTGATTTCTTTTGCAAACGATCTGCCACCAAGCTCTTCAAGCACTATCGCAAAGTCGCGTTCTGACATGGGGCCCGCCTTGCAACGCACCCATAAACTACGCATCACGTCATCCAACGTGGTCTTGCCTTCGGCCCGCAACGTTAAATCAAAGCACAGCGCCACCAAAGCGCCTTTGGTGTAATAACTCACGGTGGCGTTAGCGGTGTTTGGCTCAGGACGGTAGTATTTAACCCACGCATCAAAGCTGGCTTTCGCTACGGCCTGCACTTTTCGTCCTGGTGTTTGTCTCACTTGGTTAGCGTTTTTACAAAGCAAGTCTAAATACTGTGCGTCGTCAATCAAACCAGCACGACGCAACAGTAAGTCATCGTAATAGCTGGTGAAACCTTCAAAAAACCACAGCAACTCGGTGTAGTTTTCTTGGGAGTAATCAAATTCCGCAAACTCTTTTGGGCGCAACCGTTTGACGTTCCATGTATGAAAATATTCGTGGCTTATCAAGCCTAACAGCGTGTTGTAGCCAGCAGGCTGTTTAACCTCTCCCAGACGGGGTAAGTCTTTCCGATTGCAAATCAGCGCTGTAGAGTTGCGGTGTTCTAAACCGCCATAGCCATCGTCTACTGCATTGAGCATGAAAACATAGCTTTTGAACGGTGGTTTTGATGATTTCCCATGCCAAAACTGCATTTCAGTCTCGCAAATCTTTTGCGTGTTCACTAATAATTTAACGCCAT
>JAYSZH010000042.1:0-2102 GCA_043738155.1 Polaromonas sp.
TCATGCGCATCTTTCAGACTGGCTGGTCAAAAAAGATAGCATCCTATCCCTTTTGAGCCTACCTCTTCATAAGTTGCGCACTTCGTACTTGAATCTGCCACTCTCAAAATTCAATGAACCGTATCATTCCCAGGCATATACCCAGAATCTGACTGCAATTTGAAGAAACCTGAGCCACAAGTGCCAGTACCGATTTCGTCTAGGGTGGCTTCGCGGACGCCGATTACTTTTAAATGTAGGCGGATGGCGATGCCGGCTAGGGGGTGGTTGCCGTCTAGGACGACGTGCTCGGGGTAGATGTCTGTGACGACGTAGATGGCGTCTTTGGGCAGGTCTGGGTTGCTGCCTGGGGGCAGGGCGCTGCCTTCGAAGGTGAGGCCTTCTTCTAGCTCTTTGGGGAAGTTGGCGCGGGGTTCTAGGAAGATGAGCTGGTCGTTGAAGTCACCGAAGGCTTCTTCGGGCTCCAAGTGCAGGTCAAGCTTGTCGCCCGCGCTGTGGCCTTGCAAGGCTTCTTGCACTTTTTCCAAAAGGTCAGTGCCGCCGACTAAAAACTCAACCGGCTCGTCTAAAACGTCCAATTCTTCGCCCAAGGTGTCTTTCAGCGTCCAGGTGAGGGCAACGACGCATTGTTTGGTGATTTCCATAGGACAATTGTCGCATGACTAAATCCGCCGCAAAAACCGCTTCCTCTGCATCAGTTTCGAACACAGTTCCGCCAAATTTGCCGTTGCAACTGCTGGGAGGCATCACGCCAGCGGAGTTCATGCGCAAATATTGGCAGAAAAAGCCGTTGCTGATTCGCGGGGCGATTGCCGGTTTCAAGCCGTTTTTGAGCCGTGATGAGTTGTTTGCCATGGCTGAGCAAGAGGATGTGGAGTCGCGGTTGATTGTTGAGGCGGTGACAAAACCCGTGGCTAAAAGCAGTAAAAAGACAAATGTGGCATCAATGCCGAAGTGGACGATGGCGAATGGGCCAATCTATTCTGATGCTTTGCCAGCCACTAAAACCCCGAATTGGACGCTGCTGGTGCAAGGCGTTGATTTGCACAACCAAGCCGCTTATGAGTTGAAAAACCAATTCCGCTTCGCACCCGATGCACGATTGGACGACTTGATGATCAGCTTCGCCACCGACGGCGGTGGCGTGGGGCCGCATTTTGACAGCTACGACGTGTTTTTGCTGCAGGCTGAAGGCAAGCGCCGTTGGAAAATTGGCAAACAAAAAGACCTGACGCTGCAAAAAGACGTACCGTTGAAGATTTTGGCGAATTTTGCGCCTGAGCAAGAATTTGTTTTAGAAGCTGGTGACATGCTGTACCTGCCACCCATGTACGCGCACGAGGGCGTGGCGTTGGGCGAGTGTATGACGTATTCGATTGGTTTTCGTGCGCCAGCTGAGCTGGAACTGGCACGAGAGCTGTTGCAGCGGTTTGCGGATGACACGCTGGAGGATGAAGATGAAGGAGAGGACGATGAATTTGAGGGGGAAAATAGTGCTCTAGCCGGCGAATATAATACAGATTTAGCTATTAAAAATATAGCAAAAATTGCGATGAATCAGGTGCTTTACAAAGATCCAAAACAAGCTGCGGTTGAAGCACCTGCGCAAATTCCAGTTGCGCTGCTAGATTTTGCCAAGCAAGCCATAGAAAAAGCCCTGTCTGACCCAGACGCTTTGGCGCGTAATTTGGGCGAGTATTTGACCGAACCGAAAGCGAATGTGTGGTTTGATGAGCCTGAACCCGACAGCGAGGAAGACATCATTTTGACCCGCCAAAACCGTGTGGATTTGCACCCACGCAGCCAAATGCTGTTTGACGCGCGGCACATCTTTTTAAACGGGGAAAGCTGGCGCGCTGCGGGAGCAGATGCAAAACTGATGCAGCGCCTGGCAAACCAGCGTTTTCTTGAACCAAAAGACCTCAGTAAAGCAAGTGAAGGTGCGATGGCGCTGCTGCAAGAGTGGGCGGATGCGGGTTGGTTGCTGTAAGGATATGATCTTCCGAATGCCTTTAAAGTTTATCTAAAAAGTCGTTTTGAAGCGAATTTTTGTAAGTTTGTATAAAGCAAAGTCAAAGTAGCTAAGGGTTTCCACTTGCATG
>JAYSZH010000043.1:0-5144 GCA_043738155.1 Polaromonas sp.
ACTGGCACCAAGCTGGTCAGTCAGTGATTTAGACACTTCGGCTACCTTCACCTCCAGCATGACCTGCTGGGGTGCTGTGATTGACATCATGTTGACGACTTTGGGAGCAGAAGATGAGCCGCCACTGCCCGAACCTGTTGCAGAACCTGTCGATGCACCACCAGAGCCACCTGCACTGCTGCCACCAGATGCTTGTCCACTGCGCGAGCTGCGCTGCACATAGGCGTTAGCAAGCGACATAATCTGGTCGGCTTTCACCACATCGGACACCGTGCCAGAAATAATCACCGTATCTGCAGCTGTGGTGAGCTTGATGCCCTTTTCACCAGGCAACAGCTGGTCGATGCGAGAGCGCAGAGCCACAGTGTCGATGCCCACCGAAATATCAATGATGGTGGCATCGTTGTTTTTGTCCCAGATGATCAAATTGGTTGATCCGGTTGCTTTACCCAGCATGTAAACCTCACTCGGGTTGAGCAAAATGACATCGGCAATGCGCGAATCACCCACCGACAAGCGCGTAGCGGGTGAGGGCAGCCGCATGAGGGTAGATTTGCCCTCAAAAAGATTCATCTGCGCTGCAAGTTCAACATTGCGGGTGACGGGCGCTGTTGCAGGAACCATCGCTTTGAGCGGATCAGCGGCGGTTTGCGACGCTGGTATGGCGGCTTTGGTCACTGGTAAAGGTGGCTTTTTCACCGGTGCCGGTACTTTTTGGGTGGTCAAAATGCCGGTTTCCATCGCGACCTGACCATTGGCCAGTGTGGCTGCGCTCATGACAGTAGCCACAGCGATTGCGGTTAATACGGTGGTGCCTTTGTAATATGTACTCATGGAAATTCTCCTTAGTTCTTGATGTTTTTAAGGGTTCAAATTTGTCAGAGTGCTTAAAACTCTTGGTAGCTGCGGCTCAAGCCCTTGATAACTTCGACCTGTACCGTGGGGCGTGCCTCGACAGGTGCTGGGGCAGGCATGGCAACAGGAGCTGGTGCGGCTGCCACACGTTTGGGTGCTGGTTTGGCCGCAGGTTTAGGTGCCACAGCAACTGGTTTGGCCTCTTCTTCGGGAGCCTTGGCATCCAGCAAGGTGGTTTTGGTGGCTCCCTCGGTGTTGACAGGGGTGGTTTCAATCTGGTTGCGCAGCACCAAAGACAAGGTGCCGACGCTGCGGGCTAAATCCAGTTTTTCAGCCTGGACAGGTGTGAGTTCCAGCGTCACGGCGTTGACGACTTTGGGCTTGGTTTCGTCTCGGCTCGACTCTTGGGCGATGGCCAGTACCAAAATACGTTCCAACACAATTTTGGAGATGGCTTTCTCTTTGTTGCCATTGCCTTTGGTGCTTTCTTCCTGGGTGTTGACCAAAATGTCGACAAAATTACCGGGGAGCGCAAAGCCAGCGACACCAACCACGTCATTCACGCGCACTGTCATGGCCCGCTTACCATCAGCCACCACAGCGGAGAGACCGCCTTTGGTGCCCGGCGGGGCTAATTTGCTCTCCATAATGGGTTCGCCACGTAAGATGCTGGCACGCGCTACGCGGGTTTCAAGCAATTTGGCATCGGTGAAGGCCCCTGGCGGTACCGAGGCTGCTGGCCAATCCACCATGCTGATTATTTCCGGCGTGACTCGCCCACCAAGACTGATATCCGCCTTGGCAACAGCCACCTTGTTGGTGTTGCCACTGGCTTGCGAGTTGATCCACTGAGCGGCTACGACAACGGCACCGATGGCAACCGCAACTGCAACAACCATCATGACCATAGCACGTGTGTTTCTCATTTTTACTCTCCTTTAAGCTTGGTAGCTTTTAATCTTTTAAATGGCATCATCAAGCGCCAACAAAGTAGTTGTTCCACGCCCAGTCCAACACTTTTTCGTCCATCACCGGGGCGCAGTTTTCGTACAAAGCCAAATCTCGCAACTGCACCAAAATATCGCGCGGGTAGCATGCCAGCAGAGGCCGCGACTCTTTGTAATGGTGTTCGCGCAGCAGGTAATGAAAGGCATCGTGGCTATAGGCGATGCCGTATTGTTGGCACATGTCTTTGAAAATCTGCTCGTACTGCGCCTCCGTCAGCGCACCAACGTGGATCTTGTAGCCAATACGTCGCAAGAAGGCGCCGTCGGCCAGCTCTTCCGGCGGGAAGTTGGATGAAAACACCACGATCACATCAAACGGCACCAAAAATTTGTAGCCAGTGTGCAGCGCGAGGTAGTCAATATGCCTGTCCATCGGCACGATCCATCGGTTCATCAGCTCCACGGGTGAGCAGCGCTGACGCCCCAAGTCGTCGATGATGAAGATGCCGTTGTTGGCTTTGAGGTGCGGTGGTGCCTGGTAAAAGCGGGTGCCGGGGTCGTACTGCAAGTCCAGCATCTCCAAGGTCAATTCGCCACCAGTCAACACCGCTGGCCGCACCGCGCGTACCCAGCGAGCATCAACAGATTGGCCGCGGTCAAACGACGCAGTTGGCTCGGCAACTCCAAAGGCCGTAGTGCCAGTCATGGACTTATGTACCAAGGAGTCATAGACCTGCACAACTTCGCCTTCAACCAGCACAGCAAAGGGCACCAAAATGGCGCCTTTGAGCAGCCCTGCCAGACGCTCCGCCAGATAAGTTTTACCACTTCCAGCAGGACCGTGGATAAAAATGGCACGGCGCGAATTCATGGCCGCACCCAGTTGGTCCAGCACCAGCGGGTTGATCACCACATCGTCAAATTCTCTGGACATGTCTGCCCGTACCACCTGCATGTCCGCCACGCTTTGGGCATGCACTTGGGCGCAATAGGCAGCCAAGGTGACAGGCGCTTGGCCCGCGTAGGCGTTGCGCGCCATAAACTCATTGGCCTTGGCTCGACCCAGGTCGGTCAGGTTGTAGGTTAGGTCTGCATCGGTGCCACTGCCGCCACGGCGCACGACTTCACAAAGTTTTTCAGCGCGCATGAAGACAATCAAGGCATCCAGCACACTGACGTTGAGCCTCAAGTGTGCCGCCAGTTCGACCGACTGCATCTGCCCGCGAACCGACAGCACTTTGGTGACCAACTCAATCAAAAATAAAAATGGTAGCCCTGTGTCTTCAGGCTTGCGCGGTGCGACAGGTAAATTCTGGTAGGCGGTTTTAAGGTCTACTACCTTGCGTTCTGCTTTAAGTTCAGTCAGCATGTCAACCTCCAGATAGTCGTTTGTTGAAGATTTTCTGTAGCCAGAAAATAAAATGCACCTTTTTAAAAAAAGAAAGGAACGAGTCGGTAGCGCACTTGTTGCTTGTAATGGCGATATTCAGCGTCAAGTGATAGATGTTTTTCTTCCCTAAACATGCGAATAAACATGCACGCCATGACGAAGACAAAAATCAATGCGTTTTCAACGGTTGTGTTTGTAAGCAGATAGCCAGTCAACATCACTAAGTAACTCGCATACAGGGGGTGACGCACAAAACGGTACATACCAGCGGTTTTGATTTCCCGTTTGGCTGGAACTATCGCAAAGCTGCGGTTCAGAGAGATCATGCCAAGTATCGTCAAGCCTGATCCGACGATGACGGCATATTTGGCAGATGGAACGACTCCCCAGTCTGCGGGCAAAAATAGAAAAGAAGAAAAGGTACCAACAACAGCAATAATCCAATCAAACGGTGCTGTGGACACGGATTGTGGAGATTTTCGAACTAAGAAGAACGCTGCGCCTAGCGTTTCTGACAGACAAAGAAACAGGTATGACCACTCGTTTGTCATCAAAAATGCCGTCACATGGCGGTAGGCAAACCAAGCCCACAAAGGCGCCATCAGTAAACCAGCAAGCATATGCAGGTTGAAGGTTGGTGTAAAAGCCAATGTTTTCATGGTGTAAGTCACTTAGTTGGGTTTGTGAAGATGACTTATGAAAGCAGTGCATGACCTGTGCGTACTAAAAAAATATGCATGGCAGTTCCGGCAGCAATCGCTATCGCGTAGGGCAATTTGCCTGCCGACACGGGGATGGCATCAACCTGGGCAGCACCGCCCACCATCATTTTCATACTCATATCTGCCATGATGAACCGTAGGTTTTCATGCAGTCTTGGGAGAGCGTTGTTTCGGACAGCCGCCGCCATGGCCAAGACGCCACCAGCGATAAAAACTGTTAATACTGCACCAAAGGCCGAAGCCGGTCCCAAATAGGCACCCACCATGGCCATTAGTTTCACGTCTCCCGCTCCCATGGCTCGCAGCAGATAAAGGGGTATGAAAGCGACCAGCCCGACGGCCAGCCCTTGAAAGGAAGCCATGACACCCATGCCATGTGGCGACAAGGCATGGTAGGCCAAGCCGACCAGTACGCCTGAAAAAACCAACCAGTTTGGAATGCGGTGGCTCTTGACGTCAAATACAACGGCTATGGCAAGCAGTAAAAGGGCAATGGCAAGCGGGATCTCAATGAAGTACTTGCCTAAAAAAAGCACCAAACCGTCTTGAAATAAAATGATGTTGTTCATGTTTTTCAGCCAGTATTTAGGTGCTTTGATAATATTAAGTAAGGACGGGATTTAATTGCTCACCCGCTTTTTGGATGCATTACACAACCAGCAAACAAGTGGCCGAGGTAGGCGTATTCATGCAATCTGCAAGTCGTTGCATCAGTCCATTTAAAGATATGCCAGCTGCACTGGCGCCGACGACAATCCCTACGGCAATCAATGCGGCTATCAACCCGTATTCAATCGCTGTGACACCATCTTCTTCTTGAATAAAATTATTGATGAAACTCATGATGATTTCCTTTTCAGAACAAAGTGGTTGGCACAACGGGGAACTGATTCGCTCCCCGCTGGTATCCACTACGCAACCAAGCCGCAGACTGCAGCTGTAGGTGTGGTCATGCAAGCTCCAAGCCGGGTGAAGATGCCATTCAGTGCGACACCTAGCGCATTTGCTCCGACGACAATAGCAACCGCAATCAGCGCTGCGATCAAGCCATATTCAATTGCTGTAACGCCGTCTTCTTCGCGGATGAATTTTGTGATGAAGTTCATAATAGTTCCTTTTTCAGTTAACGTTAACAAATTAAAGACAAGAGCACTGGCAAAGTGGTTGAAAACGGCTGCAGTGACCGTAAAAAACTGCAACAGCTCCCAACTGCTTCTTCAACAGATATGT
>JAYSZH010000044.1:0-14223 GCA_043738155.1 Polaromonas sp.
CACATCGCCAATCACCGTCGCGGTAGAACGAAAGCGCAAGTCAGGCTGCACCTCTGCGACAACCAGCTTCACGGGGCCGCTTCCGGTCGTACCCGCGATTTGCAGCGTCAAACTGCCGTTGAACTTGATGCTGGACTGCATCAACACCGCAGCCGCCGTCAACTCACCCAGCATTTGGCTCACAGGCGCGGGATAAGCGCCAGTCGTCGAATTGGCAGCGCGGCGCTGCAAAATTTCTTGCCAGCTGTCGGTTAAACGTACCAAGGTGCCGCGAACGGGTAGACCATCAAAAAGGAATTTATGAACTTCAGACATTTTTTGTAATTTGGGATTAACTGATTTTTTTCAAGCCAGTTTTGAACCGAAGTGCGTTTTCCACATAATGCTTGGAAATCCCCAACAATCCAGCCTGCTGCTCGGCAGACAGCTCACGCACGGCCTTGGCTGGACTGCCAATAATCATGCTGCCATCGGGGAAGACTTTGCCTTCTGTGACCAGTGAACCCGCCCCCACGAGGCAGTTTTTACCGATCACCGCGCCATTTAACACAATGGAACCAATACCGATCAGCGAACCATCGCCGACGGTACAGCCATGCAACATGACTTGATGCCCCACGCTCACGTTATCGCCAATGATGAGCGGTTTGCCAGGGTCGGCGTGCAGCACGCTGGCGTCTTGAATATTTGTGTTTTTGCCGATGCTGATGGTTTCAGAATCGCCCCGCACCACGGTGCCAAACCACACATTGGCGTTCTCAGCCATGCGCACGTCGCCCATGACTTGCGCACTGTCTGCCACCCATGCGCCAGCGGCGAGTTGGGGACTTAAATCGTCGAGTTGGTAGATAGCCATAAATGCCTTTCTAGGGTTGAATTAACTACAATTGTAAGGATGCATACCACCCATGAATTGCGTCAAACCGCTTACACCGCATTTATTAGCTCAAATATAGAGCATAAAATGACTATAGCCGGCGTATTAATTGACTATACAGCTATAAATAATATAGCAAAAATTGAGCTCAAAGATGCTCAAACTCAGCCCGGTGTGCCTGAAAAACCTGAATTGCTAGAACCACTGAATGTAGACAAACGTTCCCCTTTCACCCCAGCTGGCCATGCCGCCCTCATGCACGCCATCTGCCATATCGAGTTTAATGCGGTGAATCTGGCTTTGGACGCCATTTGGCGTTTTGACGGCATGCCCGAGCAGTATTACAAAGATTGGGCACAAGTGGCCAAAGAAGAGGCCTATCACTTCACACTGTTGCGAAACCATTTGGAATCCATCGCGTATGACTATGGCGACTTTCCTGCCCACACCGGCTTGTGGACCATGTGCGAAAAAACCAAAGACGACATCGTTGCGCGCATGGCTTTGGTTCCTCGCACTTTAGAAGCGCGCGGACTGGATGCCACGCCGCTGATTCAAACCAAGCTGCGCAAGGTGAAAACGCCCTACGCCACCGAAGCCATTGGGATATTGGACATCATCTTGAGAGACGAAATCGGCCACGTCGCCATTGGCAACCACTGGTACCGTTGGCTGTGCCAACGCGACGGGCTTGACCCCCTTAGCCATTATGTGACGTTGCATAACCGCCACGCCGCACCCAAATTAAGAGCCCCATTTAACCTAGAAGCACGGCTAAAAGCAGGGTTTACCCCGCATGAAATCGCATTTTTGAGCGCATCGGCTTGATTTGATTTATATAGGCATTAAATATACATTTTGCATGGCACAATTGTAAAATGCTCTTAAAAAATAATACTAAAGAACTCAAAAATACCATGTCACGCGTCATTCCCAAACCTCGCTTAACGGTCGATCTGCAAGTTTTGGCGGACATGGGTCAACACCGCAGTTACCGAAAAGACGCCGTTATCGTCAACGAAGGCGAGATAGGCGATGCCCTGTTTATTCTGATTCAAGGTCGAGTACGCGTTTTCAGCGCCGACACCAGTGGTAAAGAAATCACCCTAGGCACGATTTTGGCAGGTGATTTTTTTGGTGAAATGTCTTTAGATGGTGGTGCAAGGACTGCCACAGTAGAAGCGTTAGAGCCCTGCCTGTGCGCAGTCGTGCCCAATACGCAAGTGTTGGCCTTTATTCGTGACAACAGCGAATTTGCTATTTTGGTGCTAGAAAAAACCATCAAGCGCGCTCGTGCCGCCATGCAGGCAGCGCGCGATATGGCTTTGCTCGATGTGTATGAGCGTCTGTCGCAAACCTTGAGCCATTTGGCAAAAGTAAACGACGCAGACAACACCCCTAAAACCATCACACCTCATATTACCCACGGTGAACTGGCGGCGCATGTCGGTGCTTCCCGCGAAATGGTCAGCAAGCTGATGAAAGACTTGGAGCGCGGTGGCTATATTCAGATCAATACGCGACAGATAACGCTGTTGAAGAAGTTGCCGGCGAAGTGGTAGGTCATGGGGTTTGGTGCAAACCTAAAAAAGGGAGCCTTGGCTCCCTTTTTGTTGAAGATGCGAATGCCTCAACCCATGTCTAACCCATATGCAAACCACCATTCACCGAGAAGTCCGCACCCGTCGTGTAGCCACCTTCTTCTGACGCCAACCACGCGATGATGGACGCGATTTCAGAGGGCTTACCTAGGCGTTTCACAGGAATTGTCGCCACGATTTTAGCCAGCACGTCTTCACGAATAGCGTTGACCATGTCGGTGCCGATGTAGCCTGGGCTGACGGTGTTGACCGTCACGCCTTTGGTGGCCATTTCTTGCGCCAAGGCCATGCTGAAACCGTGCATACCTGCTTTAGCGGCTGAGTAGTTGGTTTGGCCTGCTTGGCCTTTTTCACCATTGACAGAGCTGATGTTGATGATGCGACCCCAGCCTTTGTCAACCATGTCGGCAACCACTTGCTTGGTCACGTTGAACATGCTGTTCAGGTTGGTTTCGATCACGCCATCCCAGTCTTCACGGGTCATTTTTAAGAACATGCGGTCTTTGGTGATACCGGCGTTGTTGACCAGTACGTCAATGATGCCGTGCTCTGCCTTGGTTTTGGTGAAGGCTTCAACTGTGGAATCCCATGCGCCCACGTTACCGACAGACGCGTAAAACGTGTAGCCCAAAGCGGCTTGCTCGGCGATCCATTTGGCGTGGTCGCGCGTGGGGCCGCAGCCGGCGATGACTTTGAAGCCTTCTTTGTGAAGACGCTGACAAATGGCGGTTCCAATGCCGCCCATACCGCCGGTGACGTAAGCTACTTTTCCATTCATGATGATGCTCCTGTTGTGGTTATAAATTTAAAACACTATAAAATATATAGCAGCTTAGGCAATAAATACGCCGGCTAGAGGCATATTTAGCACTAAAAATACTGCTTTATGCTACTTAACGCAGAATCAACGCTCGATAGTGAGCGCAACACCCATGCCGCCGCCAATACACAGTGAAGCAATGCCTTTCTTCGCATCGCGTTTGGCCATTTCGTGCAACAACGTGACCAAGATGCGGCAACCGGACGCGCCAATCGGGTGACCGATGGCAATCGCGCCACCATTGACGTTGATTTTGCTGGTGTCCCAGCCCATTTCTTGGTTCACAGCGCAAGCTTGCGCGGCGAAGGCTTCATTGATCTCTAACAAATCAAGATCTTGCGCGTTCCAACCCGCGCGTTTCAGAGCGATTTGAGAGGCAGACACTGGGCCCATACCCATCATGGCCGGGTCTAAACCTGAGGTTGCGAAGCTGGCGATACGTCCCAGCGGTTTCAAACCCAGTGCAGCGGCTTTGGCAGCCGTCATCACCATCACGGCAGCAGCGCCGTCGTTGATGCCAGATGCGTTGCCAGCGGTCACGCCGCCGGCTTTGTCAAACGCAGGGCGCAAACCGGCCAAGCCTTCAGCGGTAGATTTGCGGTTGATGAACTCGTCTGCCGCAAAAACAATCGGGTCGCCCTTTTTCTGCGCGATGCTGAAAGGCATGATTTCGTCTTTAAAACGACCAGAATCCTGAGCGGCAGCGGCTTTGGTTTGGCTGGCCAGCGCCAAAGCGTCTTGCATGTCGCGGGTGATGCCAAATTTTTTCGCCACGTTTTCAGCGGTGATGCCCATGTGGTATTGGTTGTACACGTCCCACAGACCGTCCACAATCATGGAGTCGATCATCTTCCAGTCGCCCATGCGCTGGCCGTCACGGCTGCCCAAAAGCACGTGCGGTGAGGCGCTCATGTTTTCTTGACCACCGGCAATGACGATTTCTGAATCACCATACGCCACGGCTTGCGCAGCCAGCATGACAGCCTTCAGGCCAGAACCACAAACCGCGTTGATGGTCAAACCTGGTGTGCCTTGGTTCAAACCACTTTTGATGACGGCTTGACGCGCTGGGTTTTGACCCGCGCCTGCTGCCAGCACTTGACCCATGATGACTTCACCGACCTGCTCGGCTTGCAAACCGCTGCGCTTGAGCACTTCCGCAATAACGGCTGCGCCCAGCTCTGTTGCTGGTGTCTTGGCGAGGGTTCCACCGAACTTGCCAACGGCAGTACGGGTGGCGGCTACGATAACGATGTCTTGCATGATGGTTTCCTTCTGTTAAATCTTTACGTTCGCCCTGAGCCTGTCGAAGGGTTAACGGATGTGAGAGCGTTTCGACAGGCTCAACGCGAACGGTTTTCTGTTTCTTAAACGGCTTTGGCTTTCACGTAACGCCCTGGCGCGGGTTCAATGGCTTTGAGCTTGCCTTTGCCATAAGTCTTAGGTGCTGCAATCTGCTTGCCTGCATTTCCAGCCAACCAAGCAGACCAGTCGGTCCACCAGCTGCCTGGGTGCTCTTTGCTGCTGGCTTGCCATTCGGTTTGGGTAGCGGGAAATTTGTCCTTGACTTTGTCGTTGGTCCAATAGCTGCGCTTGTTCTTTGCAGGTGGGTTGATCACACCGGCGATATGTCCTGACGCACCCATGACAAATCGCTTTTTACCAGGCAACACTTGTGTAGAAGCGTATGCGCCGGCTATAGGAACAATGTGGTCTTCGCGTGAGCCATAAAGATAGGTTGGCAAATCTAATTTACCCAGATCGACTTTTTCTCCACACACCACGGTTTTACCGGGTTTGATGAGGTTATTCTCATGGTAGGTGTTTCGCAAGTACCACGTGTACATCGGGCCTGGCAGATTGGTGGCGTCAGAGTTCCAGTACAGCAGGTCAAACGCTGGTGGCGTTTCACCTTTGAGGTAATTGCCGACCACGTAATTCCACACCAAATCGTTGGGACGCAAAAAGCTGAAGGTGCTGGCGAGTTCTTGCCCTTTGAGCAGTGCAGGCGCATCTTTCTTGGACAACTCGGCTTCGCGCTTTTTTACAGCTTCTTCGTCGATGAAAATGTCCAAAATACCTGTATCGCTGAAATCAAGCAAAGTCGTCAGCAGAGTGAGCGAGGCGACAGGCTTTTGCTTGCGCGCCGCTAAAACGGACAGCGCCGTCGATAAAATCGTGCCACCCACGCAAAATCCGAGTGCATTTATCTGCTTAGCCGACGTGATCTCTTGCACAGTAGTTATCGCTTTGATAGCGGCATGCTCGATGTAATCGTCCCAAGTTTTGTCAACAATCGACATATCTGGGTTGCGCCAGCTCAGCACAAAGGTGCGGTGGCCCTGCGCCACGGCGTAGCGCACAAAGGAATTTTCAGGCTGCAAATCAAGAATATAAAACTTGTTGATGCAAGGTGGCACCAACAAAAACGGGCGCTCATACACTTTGGCGGTGAGCGGCTTGTACTCAATCAACTGAAACAGCTCGTTTTCAAAAACAACAGCGCCTTCGGTGGTGGCGACGTTTTCACCGACGGTGAAGACGGATTCATCCGTCATGCTGATGTGGCCGCGCTGCATGTCTGCCAGCAGGTTTTGAAGGCCTTTACCAATGCTTTCGCCTTTGGTGTCAATCGCTTTTTGCAACGCTTCCGCATTGGTAGCCAAAAAGTTGCTGGGGGCACTGGCTGCATTCATCTGCTCAACGGCAAAACTGATACGTGCCTTGGTTTTTTCGTCTGCTACTACGGCGTCTGCCATGTTTTGCAGGGCTCGGGAATTGAGCAAGTAGGCGGCGGCGGCAAATTGCGCAGCGGGGTTGTGCGTCCAAGCCGAGGCTGCAAAACGTTTATCGGGTAGTTGGGTTGCAGCTTGTGTCGATTGCTGCCACAATTTGGCCGCATCTTCAAGATATTGATTTTGCAGCTCTAGCAACTTGCCAGATTCTATTTTCACGTTTTCAAACATCCTTAGCCCCTAAATAACTGTCACTATGTATATCGTTGCAATCGCTTGGATGTATGTCGCCCTCATGATGGCGGTAGCCGAAGCCACTAACACCAATGGAACTGTCTTAGGTGCTATTGTGACCTTTATTTTGTATGGTTTGCTGCCCGTGGCATTGGTAGTTTACCTAATGCGCTCGCCAGGACGTAAGCGTGCTATCAAGGAAAGAGAGGCGCTGCAAGCCCAGTTGCAACAGGCAAATTCACCAGCGCCAGACTCACTCCAACCAAATACAGCCAGCCATGCGCCCGCTGCCGCCGAGTTTGACAGCATCACGCCGGTGCGAGAAAAATCGTAACGGATTGTTCACCGTACACCATTCCGCGCTTCTGTCGTTGCCAAAGATGTGATCGTCCCCCAGCCCCAGTTGCCTGAGCTGCAGTCGCGCCAAGCCCGCCAAATCTGCCAGCCATTTGCCCGAATCTGGGCTGCCACTAACTGCGAAAAACTGATCTGAACGAGCAAATTTTTCGGCAAAGACTGCTTTTACCTCAGCCCCCACCTCAAACGATTTAGATCCAATACAAGGCCCCAACCATGCTATGATTTTTATAGCTGAATATGTTTTATTTATGCTGGCTAGAGCATGAATTGACTCTATTTTTTGACGTAATACACCATTTGCCAGTCCACGCCAACCAGCATGTGCAGCGGCGACAAATCTACCTTCTAAATCGGTAAATAACACTGGTAAACAATCTGCCACCATGATGGTGCAAGCCAGTTTTTTCTCCGTAGTGATGCAGGCATCCGCCACGGTGCCGTGAGGCGTTTTAGGCGTCAAAGTCACGACATCTGTGCCGTGCACTTGCTTCAAATAAATGGGTTTGACGCCCAATAAAACCTGCAGCATGTGCCGATTCGCCATGACATGGGTGGGGTCATCTCCCACATGGTCGCCCAAGTTAAACGCATCAAACGGCGGCTGGCTAGCACCGCTATACCCATTTCTGCCACTTTTGCTTACCTTTCCAGTTTCAAACCCAGTTTGTGCGATGCCACGGCTGGTAAACACCGCCTTCACATGCGGCGGAGCTGGCCAGTTGGGGATGAGCCAATCAGAGTTCATACTTCAATTCGCGACGTTTATGCCTCAAAATCAGGACATTTTGAGGGCTGAGCCGCTTGGAATGCCTCTAATTTCATGCAGGCATCAAAAGCTGCCATCGTTAAAGGCAAACCATCAAACGGCACGTTGAACCGTTGCGCGTTGAAAATTTGCGGCACCAAGCAGCAGTCTGCCAAAGTTGGCATGCTGCCGAAACAATAAACGCTCGCAGTTTGGCCATGTTTAACGCGATATGCGGCATCTCCTGCCAATTGGCGCTCAAAAGCCTCCAAACCTTCACGACACCAGTGCACATACCAGGCGTTTTTGGTCGCTTCGTCTTGTTTTAGCTCTTTCACCAAGTATTTAAGTACCCGCAGGTTATTTAAAGGGTGAATTTCGCAGGAAATGCTCTGCGCCAATGCGCGCACCTTGGCTCTGCCCAGCGCGTCTTTGGGCAAAAGTGGCGAATTTGCATGCGTTTCGTCCAAATACTCGATGATGGCCATCGATTGCGACAGCGATTCGCCATCTAGCTCCAGCAAAGGTACAAGACGATCTGCCGATTTTTCAGCATATGCGGCTAATTTATGGTCACCTTTGGCTAAATGCACGGAAACGTAGTCATAAGGCAAACCCTTGAGATGCAGCGCAATGCGCACCCGAAAGGATGCCGACGAGCGAAAGTAGTTGTGAAGAATCATAAAATAGACCGTAAATTGAGATGTAGAAAATTTATTGAAAAGGAATACTGATGATTTTAGAACTAGCCGACATCCGCATCCACCCAGGCCAACAGGCCGCTTTTGACGAAGCCATAGCGCGCGGTTTGACCACCGTTATCTCTAAAGCCAAAGGCTTCGAGGGCTTCAAAGTCAACAAAGGCATTGAAAGCCCCGAGCGCTATATTTTGCAAATCTTTTGGGCCACGCTGGAAGACCACACCGTCGGTTTTCGTGAATCGCCTTTGTTTGCAGAATGGCGCGCGATTGTTGGGCCGTTTTTTGCAAGTCCGCCGAACGTGGAACATTTTGATTTGGTCACCAAATCTGCTTAATAAATCAGCTTAAAACTAAGCTGCGGGGGCGACGGAAGCGCCCTCTATCCTGTGCTTGCGCAAGGCTTCTTGGACAAATTCACTGCTTTTCATGTCTTCTACAAATAAGCGCAACATATCAGCAGCTTGCGTTCCCCTGCTCTTGGGTAAACCCATCGCCTGCTGAATCACCATAAACCGACCCGGCAGGAGCCTCAAATTGGGAAACCGCTTGACATCTGCCTCGAGCTGCTGTTTGACGCCAGCAGCAACGTCTAAACCTTGTTCGACAAAAACATCGACGACAGCGGGCGATGACGGTGCTCTCACAATCTCAGCATGTTTCAATTCACGTGTCAAAAACAAGTCATACGCACTGCCCTTGCCAACGGTTACGCGGTGACCAGTTGTATCAACCTCATCATTGGATTGAATACTTGAATCCGCTCGCACCATAAAGCTGCCCTCAATCAGCACATAGGCAGCAGTGAAGGTAATGCTCTCCCCTCGCAAAGGATCAATCGCGAAAAAACCAATATCTGCGCTTTCTTGCGTCACCGCTTCAACAGATTTTTTGGCGGTATCAAATACCAAAAACTCAACATCAACCCCTAAGCGTTGTGCAAATGCATTGGCTAAATCGATGGACACGCCTACTGGTAGTTGCGTGATGGGGTCGCGGTTAGCGAGTATAGGGTTGCCCAAATTGATAGAAGCGCGCAATTTACCCATTGGTGCAAATGATTTGATGATGTGTGAGGGCATAGACATGAGTTTTACGTTCTTGGGTTTTAAGTCATTTTTGACACGGTCGCTTCATCATGCCCAGCCACCAATTTGCCAAGCAATCTAGTTAACTGCTCAGACTCACTCAAAGTCAAAGGTTGCATGATTCGACCTTGAACATCTGCCACAGCCGCTTTCATGGCGACAACGACTTTTTCACCCTCGTAGGTTGCCGTCAATAACTTGCGGCGTTTGTCTTTGGGGTCGGTATCACGGCGCAGCAGGCCTTTGGCTTCCAAACGTGCAATCACCGCGCCCGAGGTGGCGGCATCAAAGGCGACCTTGCCCGCCAAGGTGATTTGGTCTTCGCCCGGCTCGTCCACCAAGGCATTCAGCATGGCGAACTGCACAGGTGTGATGTCAAAAGTGGCCGTGTTTTCAGCAAAAATGCTGACGGCAAGTTGGTGCGCACGGCGTATCAAATGACCGGGGGCAGCGTGATAATCGTAAATGAGGGGCATGCCATGAGTTTAATACGCTCAAGTATTTATGCGGATATTTGGCTTGAGGATCACATCGCATATTTTTAGCTAGGGTAAATACTAGGTATACAAATAATAAGTACACATATTATAATTCACAGATGACTATAACGACTGTTCAAGTAAACGACGTCAGGGAGCAGTTGTACAGCGACATGGCACCCCACCATCTGACACCACTTTGGCGCGAGCTGCATGCCTTAGTACCCATGCAGCCCAACACACCATGTGTGGCAGCACACTGGAAATATGAGCAAATCAGGCCGTATTTGATGCGTGCTGGCGAAGTTATCACGGCTGAAGAGGCTGTGCGACGCGTGCTGATTTTGGAAAACCCAGCATTGAAAGGCCAATCCGCCATCACGCAAGCGCTGTACGCCGGTTTGCAGCTCATCATGCCTGGCGAAGTCGCCCCGAGCCACCGCCACACCCAAAGCGCACTGCGTTTTATCGTCGAAGGTTCAGGCGCTTACACGGCGGTAAATGGCGAACGCACCACCATGCACCCGGGCGATTTCATCATCACGCCCAGCATGACATGGCACGACCACGGATCTGATGCGACGGAACCGGTGATATGGCTGGATGGCTTAGACATTCCTTTGATTCGCTATTTAGATGCTGGTTTTGCAGAAAACGCAACCGAAAAATCGCAAACCGTTACCCGCCCTGAAGGCACCAGCTTTGCGCAGTTTGGCTACAACATGGCGCCTGTGCGCACTTACGATTCCCCATTGGGGCAAACATCCCCCATTTTTAGCTATCCTTATGAGAAAAGCCGCGAAGCGCTGCATGTTTTAGAGAAAACCCAGCCTATCGATGCGTGGGACGGCGTGAAGCTGCGCTACATCAACCCTTTGACCGGCGGATCGCCCATGCCGACGATGGCAACGTTCATGCAACGCATCCCTGCCGGCTTCACGGGTTTGCCATATCGCCAGACCGATGGGGCAATTTTCAGTGTGGTTGAAGGCTCAGGCTCTGTGCTGATTGAACATCACGGCACGACCGTACAATTTGACTTCTCACCGCGCGACCATTTTGTGATTCCATCGTGGCACACCGCCCGCTTTTCTTCGACAAGCGGCTGTGTGTTGTTCAGTTACTCAGACCGCCCCGTGCACCAAGCGCTGGGCATACACAAAGAAGAAAGACATTCAGCATGACCCAATACGTCATTGAAGCCCTAGAACAAGTGTCCGTCCCCGTTGTCGGCACGACCGCACGCTTTCCCGTTCAACGCATCTACTGCGTAGGCCGCAACTATGTGGACCATGCCCAAGAAATGGGCTTTACAGGTCGTGAGCCACCGTTTTTCTTCATCAAACCCGCCAATACCGTCGTCGTGGCCAACGCAGGACAGACGGCAACTGTGCCCTACCCGACACTAACCAAGGATTTTCAGCACGAAATCGAACTCGTCGCTTGCATTGGCACAGGTGGCAAAAATATCAAGGCTGCAGACGCCAAAAAGCATATTTACGGTTACGCCGTCGGGTTAGACATGACGCGCCGTGACTTGCAGGGCGAGCAAAAGAAGCTTGGCCGCCCATGGTGCATCGGCAAGTCATTCGACCACGCCTCACCCATCGGCCCCATCACACCTGCAGATCAAGCTGGCGATGTTGAAAACGCTGAACTGTTCATTCAGGTCGATGGCAAAGACCGCCAACGCAGCACTGTAGCTAAGCTGATTTGGAACATTGGCGAAATCATCGAGCACATTTCGACCGCTTGGGAGCTGCAACCGGGTGATTTGATCTATACCGGCACCCCAGCTGGTGTGGCAGCCGTGTCTGCGGGCGACACCATGCACGGCCATGTGGATGGCTTAACGGATATTCACGTAAAAGTGGTTTAAAATAGGCTCTAGCCGGCGTATTTATTGCTTAGTTAGCTATTAAAAAAATAGCAATGTACAATACAATATTGGTATAAGCTTCGTTCAAAACATTCAGCGAATGCGTTTGTATGGGTGCATTTTGCGCGATAATCGCACATCTCACCCAATCATCGCGCAAAAAATGCATTCGCAATTTGAATTGATGCCTAGAATGCAGCCCACTACGAGACTCGCCTTACATGCACATATTAGAAAAATCAGCCAAATTCTGCGCCATTTTGGCCGGTGTTTTGCTCACATTTATCACGCTGATGACCTGCGTCAGCATCGTGGGTCGCGAAACCATTGGGACGACCATTTCTGGCGATTTTGAGCTCTCTGGTGTCGCAGCCGGTGCGGCGATTGCACTGTTTATGCCGTGGTGCCAGTTCAAACGCGGCAATATTTTTGTCGATTTTTTCACCGCCAAGGCATCAATCAAGACCCAAAAAGCCATGGAGCGATTTGGCGCTTTCTTATTAGCTGTCGTGATGGCTTTGGTTGCTTGGCGTACCGTGCTAGGTGGGCTGAATGCTTATAGCTCCAACAGTGGCACCATGTTGCTGGGTTTTCCTGAATACGTGGTTTACGCTGCGATGGTGCCACCCTTGGCGCTCACCGCGCTGATTGCTTTGCACCAAGGCATTTTCGGCTTTGCTGAGGACGACGCAGAAGCCAATCCGGAGTTTGCAGTATGAGCGCGATTCAACTGGCTTTGACCATTTTTGGCATCATGCTGTTTTTGATGGCAATTCGTGTGCCGATTGCCGTTTGCATGTTTGTCGCGGGCTCGATTGGCTACGTCGCCCAAGCGGGCTGGGGGCCACTATCCAGCTTCTTAAACACGCAAGCTTTTGCGCGTTTTGCCAGTTATGACCTCTCGGTTATTCCCCTTTTCATTTTGATGGGGCATTTTGCGACCCAAGGCGGCATCAGTAAAGCGTTGTTTGGCTTTGCCGCCAGCGTCATGGGCCGCTTCAAAGGCGGTTTGGCGATGGGTGCGGTGTTGGCTTGTGCGGCATTTGGTGCGATTTGCGGCTCTTCTGTGGCTACTGCAGCGACGATCACCAATGTGGCATACGACGAAATGCGCAAACATGGTTATTCTGGCCGTTTGACAACTGGCACTTTAGCTGCTGGTGGCACGCTGGGCATTTTGATTCCACCTTCCGTGCCGCTGGTGATTTACGCCATTCTGACCGAGCAAAACATTGCCAAACTGTTTGCGGCTGCCATGATTCCAGGCATCATTGCGATGGTGGGCTACATGATTGCCATTGGCATTTACGTGCGCGTTGTGCCAGGCCATGCGCCTGAGCATGATGATGTATCTAAGCTGAATATCCTCGAATCCATCAAAGGTATTGGCCCCATTGCAGCTATCTTTTTGATTGTTTTTGGCGGTATTTACGGTGGCTTTTTCACGCCGACTGAAGGGGCAGCAGTGGGTGCGTTTTCCACCTTCGTAGCAGCCTTGTTGAAACGTGAAATGACGTGGGACAAGTTTAAAAAGTGCTTTTACGCTACGGCTGAGAGCTCGGCCATGATCTTTTTGATCTTCTTGGGTGCAGATTTGATGAACGCATCACTGGCGTTGACTCAAGTGCCATCACAACTCGCGCAAGTGGTTGGTTCGTGGGGACTGTCACCCGTGATGGTGGTCGCTGCCATCATGCTTTTTTACGTGGTGCTGGGTGCGGTGATGGATGAGCTGTCGATGATTTTGCTCACCATTCCTATCTTCTTCCCGATGATCATGGGTTTGGATTTCGGCATGAGCAAAGAATACACCGCCATTTGGTTTGGCATCATGGTGCTGATGACGGTTGGTTTTGGCATGTTGGCGCCGCCTGTGGGTTTGAATGTTTATGTGGTCAACAGCATGACAAAGGGTCGTAAAAATGGCTATTCAGACGTACCGATTGCTGAAAGCTACAAAGGTGTGATGCCGTTTTTAATCAGCGACACCATCCGCACCCTGCTTTTGCTGTTTTTTCCTGTTATTTCTTTGTATGTGCTGCGTTATATGCAATAAAAAGACAGTAAACCGATTTTTAATGGCATACGTTATAGGTTTTGTTAGTTTAGTTTTTTATTAAATTGGAGACATTTGCATGATTAATCGTCGTTCCCTTTTGAAAACAGGTGTTGCTGCCGCAGTAGCGACGTCAAGCGCAGTCGCTTTGGCGCAAGCGCCTGTTGTGACTTTGAAGTTTCATACCTTTATGTCGCCCCAGTCCAACGTGTGGATCAACATGCACAAAGCATGGATGGACAAGGTTGAAAAAGAATCGGGCGGCCGCATCAAGTTTGAAGCCTACCCAGCCATGCAATTGGGCGGCACACCGGTGCAGTTGTATGACCAAGCCAAAGACGGCGTGGTTGACGTCATTTGGACACTGCCTGGCAACACCGCTGGCCGCTTCCCGCGCGTAGAAGTCTTTGAGCTCCCGTTCATGATGTCAAATGCTGAAGCAACCTCCAAGGCCTATTGGGAATATGTACAAACGTTTGCGGCTGATGAGTTCAAAGACGTACAAGTTTTGGCATTGCAAGTGCATGGCCCAGGTGTCATTCACACCATCGACAAGCCCATCAAATCTGTGGATGACATGAAAGGCGTGAAAATGCGCGCCCCAACACGTCAAGTCAACAAACTCATGGCCTCTTTGGGCGCAACCCCAGT
>JAYSZH010000045.1:0-5091 GCA_043738155.1 Polaromonas sp.
CAACTGCGTCTACGACTTCATGTGGAAAAACAACCGCCGCCGCTTTGCCGAGAAGTTTGACACCTGGGACATCATCCGCAAGTACAACAAAGACTACAAGCTCATCTTCATCGGCGATGCCACCATGAGCCCCTACGAGATTTTGCAGCCCGGCGGCAGTGTGGAATATAACAATGCCGAGGCCGGTGCCGAGTGGCTGCAACGCCTGACCAATGCCTTCCCCAAGTTCGCCTGGATCAACCCCGAACCCCAAGGCGTGTGGCAATACCGCCAAAGCATTGCCGTGATTCAACAAATCGTCAACCACCGCATGTACCCGCTGACGATTAAAGGGTTGGAAGAGGCGATGCGTCTGCTTAGTAAATAAGCGCCAAAATAAATCCACCACCTGCAGGCACTACAATCCCACCTTCCCCTTGTAGTTCAATGGATAGAACGAGTGCCTCCTAAGTGCTAGATACAGGTTCGATTCCTGTCGAGGGGACCACAATCAAAGAAAACCAATAGACCTTTTTGCTTTGCGCGTTTTGTCTTCTGAAATGAGTTGTTTGATGGCGTCAAACACCTGTGAAAACTGCTCGTCGTAGCGGGTTTCCATGGCCTCGATACGGCGGGCCAGGTCGCGGTTGGAGTCCATCAGGCGGCGCAACTGCACGAATGTGCGCATGATGGCGATGTTGACCTCGACTGCGCGCTGTGAGCGCAGCACGCTGGAGAGCATGGCGACGCCTTGTTCGGTGAAGGCGTAGGGAATGGCAGTGAGTTTGCGCCTTGATGCGGTCACAGTTTGTGACTTCATAGGGCTGTTTCCGGGGTATGAGGTCACAATTTGTGACCTCATACCTTCCCATTCGTCTGGTGTGAGTTGGAACATAAAGTCTGCGGGAAACCGATCAAGGTTGCGTTTGACAGCCTGATTCAGCACTTTGGTGGCCACGTCGTAAAGTCCAGCCAGATCAGCATCCAGTAAGACCTTCTCGCCACGAACCAGAAAGACGAGTTTTGCCAGATTCTCTGGTTTGGGGATGATTTGCGTCAATATGGACTCACAATTATCAATAATATTAAGCTTGGAGTATCAACTATAACAAGCCAGCTGGCCGCTTTACGGTTGAATCCATTTATTGATAAAATTGAGATTAATATGGCTCTAGCCGGCGTATTTATTGCCTAATCTGCTATATTATTTATAGCCAGCGCACCGAGCCTTTGTAAGCATGCCAGCTGGCGTGCCCCAGCCACGGCCCAATCAGCAGCAAGCCCATTCCATAGGGAATTAGCGCCACGGCGACCAAACTTGTCACCAGCAGCCCCCACAGCAGCATCACCAAAACATTGCCAAACACCACCTGCAAACTGGTGATGGCGGCGGAAATGGCGTCGGTATCGCGGTCCAAAATCATGGGGATGGAGACGACGGAGATGGCGAACACCAATGCTGCGAAAAATCCGCCTACCAGCATATAAACGGCTAAAAATTCCCAATTTTGCAGGCTAAAGATGGCTTGAATCACACCCGTGGTAGAAGGCATGCCGGTGTTGAAAAATACCGCAAACACCACCAATGACGCCCTGCCCCATAACAGCTCCAGCACAATCAGCACCAACACCAACATGCCCATGCTGCGGATGTGTTTGTCCCAGCAAATCAGCGATGCGCCCAGCTCGGGCACTACGCCAGCTTCCAGCCGGCGGCTGGCCTCGTACAAGCCCATGGCTAAAAATGGCCCGACCAGCAGGCAGCCAGAGGCTATCGACATGGCATATTCGGGTTTGTTGCGGAAAACAACGCCCAGCACCAGCGCCATGAGCCAAAAGCAGACGCCGTAAAACGCGGCAATGCCCTTAGATGCCATCATGTCGCGCCAGCCTTGGGCTAGCCAGCTAAATGGGTCTGCAAAACTTAACGTGACGATTTCTTTGGTGGGTGCGTCAGAGGCTGGCGGCACGTAGGGCACGTAAGCATCAGCATCAGCATTGTCTTTTTTAGGGTCTTGGGTCGCGTCATTCATATCCGCAAGGGTATCTCAACACCACCGCTTAAACCATCTAGGAAAACACCAAGTCCGTATGACTTTATCTTGACCGCAAAGTGCGGCTCAACAACATCACTGGCAGCAAACCCACCAATACCAGCGCCAGCGAGGGCAGTGCGGCCTCGCCCAAGCGCTCGTCCCGCGCCAATTGGTAGGCGACGACGGCCAAAGTATCTGAATTAAACGGACGCAGCACCAGCGTGGCGGGCAGTTCTTTCATCACATCGACAAACACCAACAGCGCCGCCGCTGCAGTGGAGCGCGTCAACAGCGGCAAATGCACACGTTTGAGCAGCCCCAAGCCGCTGACGCCCAGCATGCGGGCCGAGTCGTCAAAACTGGTCGGAATCTTGGCGTAACCGCTTTGCACCGACTGCAGTGCCACGCCGGTAAAACGCACCAGATACGCCCAAATCACTCCTAAAATAGTAGCAGTTACCCAATATCCTACGCCGGCTTGCGGCAGTTTTAACTGTAAAAAACCGACAGGAATCAACAGCCCCACCACGATGACCGCGCCCGGAACGGCATAACCCACGCCAGCCAGCTGTGCCACCCCACGCGTCAGCGGATCAGGCCGCGTGCGCACCGCAAACGCCAACACCAAAGCCAAAGCAACCGCCAGCACTGCGCTGATGCCGCCCAGCATCAAGCTATTTGCCGCCCACTGGCCAAACTGCGCCCACGGCGGTGGTGCGTCTGCGGATTTCAGCGATGCTAAAAACGGTCGCAACATGAACAGCAGCGGCAAAACAAACCCCATCAACACCGGCAAACCGCACACCAACCACGCAAAAACCATGCGCTTACCCGATAGTTTGATGACCTCAGCACTCGATTTGACCGGCGCACTTGCCGCATGACCGCCTTTGGTGACAGCAAAACGCATTTTCTTTTGCGCTTTGTGCTCTAGTTTGAGAAGCACCACCACGACCAGGAGTAATAACGTAGCCAGTTGCGCGGCGGCGATGCGGTTGTCCAGCACCAGCCAGGCTTTGTAGATGCCAGCGGTGAAGGTTTGGATGCCAAAGTAGCTGGAAACGCCAAAATCAGCCAACGTTTCCATCAGCGCCAACGCCACGCCTGCCGCCACGGCAGGGCGCGCCAGCGGCAACGCGATCTCGCGCACGCGCCTGCGCATGGGTGCGCCCAAGAGCCGCGCAGCATCCATCAAATGCGTAGCGCGGTCTGCCAGCGCGGTGCGAGCCAGCAGGTAAACATACGGGTACAAACAAAAGGTGAACACCCAAGCCGCGCCCCAAACGCTGCGGATTTCTGGGAACACGCGGCCTTCCGCACCAAACGTCGCTCTGATCGCCGTTTGCAGCGGCCCGCTGAACTGCAAAAAGTCGGTGTACGCATACGCCACCACATAAGCTGGCATGGCGATGGGCAGCAAGAGCGCCCACTCAAAGGTTTTGCGACCGGCAAAGTCAAACAGCGTCACCGCTGAAGCCGTTGCCATGCCCACCACCGCCACACCCACCGCTACGGCGAAGCACAGCAGCAAGGTGGTCAACGCGTAATCAGGCAGCACGGTGCTGCTCATCTCACGCAAAATTTGCGCTGATTCGCTGTTCCACTGCAAGGTTGAGGCCAGCACCGCCAAAATTGGCAGCAGCAACACCCCTGCCAGCAGGCACAGAAAGACACTCAACAGCACTCTAGAAATGACCACTAATGAGCGCGACGTACTGATCGGGCTAGCAGCTTGAACGGGTGTGGAGGTTGATAAAGACATAAATCTAAATGCGAATTGTACGCATTTAGACGCAAGTAATCGACTTAGCCTCTACAATGACCGCTATGTATTTAGAGGTTTCCCAACTCCACGTCCATTACGCCAACCGCCCCACACCCGCTGTGGCTGGGGTGTCATTTGGCTTGCGCGCAGGCGACATCGGCGTGCTGATTGGCCCCTCAGGCTGCGGCAAAACGACGCTTTTGCGTGCGGTGGCGGGTTTGGAGCGTGCTAGCAGCGGCGACATCAAGCTGGCCAAGTCGATTGTCAGCAGCGTTAACACCTTCATCCCCGCCGAATCACGCCGCATCGGCATGGTGTTTCAAGATTACGCCCTCTTCCCCCACTTGGACGTGGCGCACAACGTGGCTTTTGGGATACACCATTTGCCCAAAGCCGAGCGCATGGCACGGGTTGCCGAAGTGTTGGAATTGGTCGATCTGCCCGATGCTGGCAAGCGCTACCCGCACGAACTCTCAGGCGGGCAGCAGCAACGCGTCGCCCTCGCCCGCGCCCTTGCACCCAAACCGCAGCTTTTGTTGTTGGACGAGCCTTTTTCTAACCTAGACGTCGATTTGCGCGAACGCCTGGCCCACGAGCTGCGTGCCATCCTGAAAAAAGCCAACGCCACAGCGCTGTTTGTGACCCACGACCAGCTGGAAGCCTTTGCCATTGGCGACGTGATTGGCGTGATGCATCAAGGCAAACTGCACCAATGGGCCGATGCCTACACCCTCTACCACCGCCCCGCCACGCGCTTTGTGGCCGATTTCATTGGGCATGGCGTGTTTTCCAAAGCGCAAGTTGAGCTGCACACCGATGATGGCGGCCTGCACAAACACGTCGTCACCCCTCTGGGCGAGCTGCACGACATCAGCCCCGAAGTACTAGAAGCCCTGCCCGTAGGCGAATGCGACGTGCTGTTACGCGCAGACGACATCGTCCACGACGACAACGCCCCCACCAAAGCGCAGATCGTCCGCAAAGCCTTTCGCGGCTCAGAATTCCTCTACACCCTCAAACTAAAAACCGGCGAAACCGTAGTAGCCCACGTCCCCAGCCACCATGACCACCAGTTGGGCGAATGGATAGGGATACGTGCAGAAGTTGACCATGTGGTGACGTTTGAGCGAAAAAATGCTGTTTAGATCCTTTTTAGGGGTTAAATATGCCTCTAGCCGGCGTATTTATTGACTTAGTAGCTATATTATTTGTAGCAAATTACCCCTGAATACCAGCACCCTAAATTCCCCTTCGTGGCGAAGGGGTGCCCAACGGGCGGGGTAGCCCCGTACCGTGCCGCAGCTACCCCGT
>JAYSZH010000046.1:0-14089 GCA_043738155.1 Polaromonas sp.
CGATGCAGGCATCACCACTGTCATCAAAACAAGATTTGCTGACGATCGTACCGTGTCAGCCTCTTCCATCAGCGTTGAAACACTCAATGGTGCTGTTCAATTGTCTGGTTTTGCAAAATCAAGTTCTGAAAAAATGCAAGCTGAAAATATTGCACGCAATGTGCGATATGTGAAGTCAGTTCGCAACGACATCATCGTACGCCCATAATTTCAAAGTCATCTAAAAAACTTCATGCGATACTGTAGTCATGTATCGCATGAAGTTTTTTTTGTTTAAATCGCAATGACTGGGGTAATTCAATTGGGTGTTTTTTGTACAAACCATAGACGAACCATACTCAATATTTGTCTTGTGAGCCTAGCTTTTCTAGCGGGCTGTAGCTCACTGCCAAGGTTTGTACCGGACATGAGCCGCAATGCTGCCAAGCCCATTCAAATGGCCGGTACGCAAGGCGCATTGTCAAAATCCCAGAGTAAAGCCATTCTTAACCGAATCAAAGCAAATGCAAGTGATATCAATTTGCTCGATCAGCACTTGGCGATAGAAGAAGCTATTGTTGGCAGCCCATTGGTGGTTGGCAACAAGGTGACCTTATTGCAAGATGGCTCGGACACCTACCGTGACATGCTGGCCGCAATTGCATTGGCTAAAGATCACATCAATTTAGAAACCTATATTTTTGATGACGATGACATCGGCAAACTGTTTGCTAAAGCATTGATAAAAAAGCAGTTGGAAGGCGTGCAAGTCAATATTATTCGCGACAGCGTGGGCACAAGCACAACACCCAATCTCTTTTTTGAGCAACTACAAGCGGCTGGCATCAATGTGCTTGAGTTCAACCCGATTAACCCACTTTCAGCACGAAAAGATTGGGCGCTGAACCAGCGAGATCACAGAAAACTGCTCATCATCGACGGTGAAATCGTTTTCATGGGCGGCATCAACATCAGCAGCGTGCATTCAGGCAGCTCATTTAGAAAACCGCTTAAGCAGCGAGAAGACTCAGTTTTAGCTTGGCGCGACACAGATATCAAACTGCAAGGCCCCGTTGTTGCAGAATTTCAAAAACTCTTTATGACAACATGGGAGAAGCAGAAGGGCAACCCTCTAGCCGCAAAAAACTATTTTCCGCAGCTGGCAAGTGCAGGAAAGCAAGTTGTTCGCGCCATCGGCAGCTCTAGCGACGACACAGCCAGTGTCATTTATATCGCCCTTCTGTCTGCCATCAGCACCGCAGAAAAAAGCGTACAGCTCACAAACGCCTACTTTGTGCCAGATATTCAGCTGCTGACCGTTTTGAAAGAGGCTGCAGCACGTGGCGTTAATGTCACCTTGATTCTACCGAGCCAAACGGACTCATGGCTGGCACTCAACGCAGGCCGTGCCCATTACTCAGATTTACTGAAAGCCGGTGTCAAAATTTACCAACGCCAGGGTGTCATGCTGCATTCAAAGACAGGTTTGATCGACGGTGTTTGGTCTACGGTCGGTTCAACCAATCTAGATTGGCGCAGCTTTTTACACAATGACGAATTGAACGCCGTTATCCTGGGCAAAGAGTTTGGTGACCAAGTGCAGGCCATGTTTAACAAGGATTTAGCGGCGTCTGAGCCGGTGAGATTGGAAGACTGGGAACAGCGAACGCTTGATATTCACCTCAAAGAGCTCATTGCAAGACTTTGGGAGTATTGGCTTTAGAAGAAACGCCTCGGCCAGCCAGGATGGTCAGGCAAGCCAAGGCGCCATGAGCAAAGACCACACAACTTTGAATCAAGTTATGCGGTTACCAACGCAATTTAAGAACCTTTGGTGAACCAAGAGTCCGTTGCTTTTTTCTCCCAATCGGCAATTTGCTCTTCGGCAGTCTCTTTTGCAATGCCATAGCGCTCTTGCAATTTGCCTGAAAGCTGGTCGCGGCGACCGTCAACAGTGACCATGTCGTCTTCCGTCAGCTTGCCCCATTGCTCTTTCGCCTTACCGGTTACTTGTTTCCAGTTACCTTGAATTTGATCCCAGTTCATATGCATCCTTTACAGTTTGATTAACAACATGCGCTGCAGAGTGAAAACACCCGCAACCCATACAACAACTGTAGATTTTGGAAGCCTGGAGGTACATCAGCGCAAACCGAATGCACTTGTAGGACGATATGCCGTGGAAAATAATATGAATCTTTGGATTCAAATTATTTAATTTTGCTATATTTTTTTATAGCATTAAACTCAATAAATACGCCGGCTAGAGCCATATTTACCGTATAAATGGTGGAGCTGGGGGGATTTGAACCCCCGTCCGCAAGCCTTTTTCGCGTAGATCTACATGCTTAGCCGTCTGATTTGTGTCTCACTTACCTAGTCGCGCAGCAGCACGCTAAAAGGTTCGCCAGCGCCCTATTGTCTCGTTCAAACCTAAGGTGCCCAGGTTCAAACCAGCCGATGAAAATGACTCTACAGCCTGGACGATTTATTGCTAAATCACCCTTGCCCAGCCCATCGGCCTGCTGTTGTAGAGCTCACTGGCAATTAAGCAGCGAGTGCGAAACGTTCGTCGTTTGCAGTTAGTTTGTTGAATCGATTTTTACGAGCGTGACCCTAGCTCGGCATGCCCCACTGCGCGTCCGTACCCGCGTCGAAACCAGTGCAGCCCCTCAGTGTCTATTTTACGACGAGTTGGCTGTTTTCAAGACCCAAGCCTCAAATGAGAGGCCAATGAGCATGAAATGAGGTGTAAATCAATTCGAAATACCGTGAAATGCGGCAAAAGCATTGCGTTCTTGAGCCACGTCTTGCACGGTGATGCAGCTTTTAGACGCCGCTGTTTTGCTTTGCAGCAGTTCATTTCGATAAGCGTGGCTTTGGTAAGGGTCAGACACGACATAGCCGCCTTCTTGCGTGCAGTCGCGCTCAAATACGCCATCGCAGCGTTTCCAATTGGCGGCGTAGATGACGCGGCCATCGCGGGTGAAGCCTGGAAAGGCGCTTGCGGTGACGTCTTTGTAGGCAGGGCTGGCTTTGGTCGGTTTAAAAGCGGGGTCTTCCCATGGCGCTAAATTCAAGGGAATCAAAGACGTCAAACTATCGTCGCGCCGCACCCACCACACTTGGCCGCGGTATTCGTAAGCCACATCGGCATGCTTTTTGGACTTGCTGGAAAAGCCAAAAATGACTTTGCCCGACTGCAGCGTGAACTGACCGCTGGGAACGCATTGTTTACCGTCTGCGCCAAACTCAAAAATACGCATGGTGGCCACACCGGAGACCGGATTTTGCGGCAAGGCGGCAAATTCTTGCCCATCGACCGAGATCATGGGCAGAGCATACATCGCGCCATCTTGGCTCAGACGATTTAAGCATAAATTGACACGATCCGAATCTGCTATGACGCGGTGTGCACTTGTCTCAGCGAGGTTGCTGACCGTGATGGTCCTCGATGTCAGCATGCCCTCGCCCTGCCGGTTTTCCGTCGCAGCACCGGATGCGTTGGCGTTGGGCCAGCTGAGTGAGCGGATGTTGACTGGTCGCCCGCCGCGTTCACCACGCTCAGGATAACTGGTATCGACTTCGGAAGCCGCCGCATAAAAGCCATCCATACCCCCTGAAAAAACAGGTTTAACTTGACTGCTGCCAAGGTATTTATTATCTAAAATGCTATTAAAAGTATAGTGATCACCATTCGTATCCACCAAATACCGCCAACTGCCCTGCACTGGGAAGGCCTCGTTTGAGAAAGGCGTTGAGGTGATTTTTTGACGGCTGATCTGCCCTTGGAGGGTCGTCAAATTCGGTGGACCTGGCAGCTCGACCAAGCTCACCGCCGATAATTTTTTGCCCGAATACGAGCGCAGCACATAGCGTCCATCGGGGCTGATGCGCTCATAAGCACCCAGCGCGACTTGCTTGTCGTCGTTCACGCCAGCCAAAACTGGGTCTAGTGCGATAAATTGGTTTTGCGGGATGCATTGTTGCGGGGCTTCAACATTAACCACGTCATTTCCGCGCAAGCGAGAATCCATGGTGGCACTTGTGGATTCCCGCCTGCGCGGGAATGACGGCTCTGAGGTGACTTCCTGCTTCAAACGCTCCTGAATCCCCAGAGCCCAAAACTGTGTTGGCATCGCACCAATCAGGCGATTTGGGTGCACATCACCGCTTTTAACGACAAAAGCCGTCGGAAAGTGAGCGTAAGCGTCTTTTTCAACCAATTTTGCAGAACAAAGTGGCTCTGTAGTAGCCAAGACTTTGGCATCTTTGGCATGCAGCGTTGCCAATGTGTGCAGTGCAGATTGCCATTCAGACGCCGGCAAACGGCCGTCTACCAAGGGGACAAACTTCAAACCCGCTGCGGTAGCCGCATCAGCTGCCAAGTGCGCCTGCGTGGCAGACAGCGCCATACGGGGCGACCAAACGTACAACAGGCTGGGCTGCTGCAGACGAGTAGAATCCCCAAGTTTTATATCATCAAAACAGGCTATAGCCGGCGTATTTATTGCCTGAATAGCTATGAAAATAATAGCAAAAAAAGAACTTTTACAGATGGCCATCTAACCAGTCAAGTACGCAATCTGGCTCTTTCAGCGCCGCATCGGCGCTCCAAGAGTTCACGTCATGGCTGCCCATATAGCCCCAGGTGGCGGCCAAACTGGGCATGCCAGCGGCTTGGCCGGCTTCAATGTCGCGTTTGTCGTCTCCAATATAGACACAAAACTGCGGCGCTGTTTTCAAGCGTCTTGAGGCTTCAAACATGGGCTCTGGGTGCGGCTTGGCATGCGCTGTTGTGTCGCCACTGATGACGACGGCTGCATCGCACAGCACGGGCATTTGTCGCACCAACACGTCTGTAAACCGCCTTGATTTGTTGGTGACGATACCCCAAGCGAGACCGCGCATTGATAAGGTTGCCAGCAGCTCTTCAACACCCACAAACGCCTTGGTGCGTTGTGTGAGGCACATTTCATAGTTGTAAAAAAATTCTTCACGCCAAGCGATGAAGTTGGGGTGATCTGGCGTCATATCGAAAGCCACCCCCAGCATGCCACGCGCACCTGCGCCAGCCATGGGACGGTATTTCTCATAGGCCAGAGACGGCAAACCCCTGTCGATACGCATTTTGTCGGCGGCTGCCGCCAGGTCTGGCGCACTGTCAATGAGTGTACCGTCCAGGTCAAATAAAACGGCTCTGATGATACGTGGTGATGTCACTTTGTAAATCTTCGTTACTTTTACGTTTGGTCAAATCGGCATTTTCCGCGTGGCAAGCAGGTAATTAACGCGTGTATCGCTGCTTAATTTGTACCGCTTGGTCAAGGGATTGTGCTCTAAGCCGCGCGTTGCTTGAATTTCTAGGCCCGCATTCCGACCAAACGTGGCCAGTTCACTGGGCGTGATGAATTTTGCGTACTCGTGGGTGCCGCGTGGCAGCATGCCAAGCACATATTCTGCACCCACAATAGCATGCAAAAAAGCGCGTCCGTTGCGATTCAAGGTCGAAAAAAACACCCAACCACCGGGTTTGACCAAAGCAGCGCAGGCTGTGACGATGGATTGCGGGTCAGGCACATGCTCCAGCATTTCCATGCAAGTGACCACGTCGAAACCCGCAGGCTGCTCTAACGCCAAATCTTCGGCACTGATTTCGCGGTAATTGATATTGGGCGTTTGCGCCTCCAGCGCATGCAATTGGGCAACTTTGAGGGATTTGGTCGCTAAATCAATACCCAACACATTGGCACCTTTGCGAGCCATAGAGTCGGCCAAAATACCACCGCCGCAGCCTACATCCAGCACGCGCTTACCGTCCAGTGCAGCCAAACTGTAGATCCAGTCCAAGCGCAGCGGATTGATGGCGTGCAATGGTGCAAATTCACTCGTTTTGTCCCACCAGTGGTGTGCTAAATCTGAGAATTTAGCCAACTCTGCGGGGTCAACGTTGTTTGACTTTTGCTTAATTTCAGAAATTGACACGAAATAACAACCTCTATCATGGCGTTTCAGCCGCTTGAATCTGCAGAAACCTATAAAAAAAGCCCCAGAGCTTTGAACTCAGGGGCTTTTAAATTTTACTGCTGATCTAATCACCTCACGGGTGAGTAGACCAAACCGTTTAATTATCGCTGCTTTACTTCTTCTGAGTTCCAACCACTTCGATCTCGACGCGGTTGTTTTTAGCACGGCCTTCAACTGTTTTGTTGTCAGCAACTGGCTGCTTAGAGCCCTTGCCTTCGGTATAAACGCGGTTTTTCTCGATGCCTTTAGACACCAAATATGCCTTCACAGCTTCAGCGCGGCGAACTGACAATTTTTGGTTAGAAGCGTCGTTACCTTTAGAGTCAGTGTGACCCACAGCAACGATAACTTCCAAATTTATCGCCTTGACTTTACCAACCAAGTCGTCCAATTTCGCTTTGCCAGCAGCTTTCAAAACAGCTGAGTTAGCAGCAAAGAAAGCATCAGCAGCGTATGTGACTTTGGTTGCTGCAGCTGCGCTAGCGGCTGGTGCTGCTGCTGGTTTAGCAGCAACTGGTGCAGCAGCGGCTGGTGCGGCTACAGGAGCGACCACTGCTGCAGGTGCTGGAGCAGCAGCTTTGGGAGCGATAGCACCGTCACAACCTGGAGCGGCAGTAGCCGGTGTCCAGTTAGCCGTACGCCAGCACAAAGCTGAAGCATTGCCAATTTTCCACTGCATATTGCCTTGACCACTGCGCCAGTTGTCGCTGTTGGTTGTAGAACCATTGGCAAAAGCCGAGCTAGCAACAGCAACTGTTGCAACCATCATAGCGATTTTGTTCAATTTGATCATTTTTTTGTCTTCCTTAAAATTAAAATAGCAAGTGAAAAATCGGGTTAAAAATTAATTACGGTCTTGTTTGGCTTTGCGTTTTGGAGCCGGTGCTGGCGCAGCAACTGGAGCAGGGGCTGGCTTAACAGCCATCACTGGTGCAGGTGCAGGTGCAGGTGCTGGTTTTGCTGCCATCACTGGAGCGACAACAGCTGCTGGTGCCGGTGCTGGAGCAGCAGCAACAGGAGCGATAGCACCATCACAGCCTGGAGCAGCTGTCGCTGGTGTCCAGTTGGCCGTACGCCAGCACAAAGCTGATGCGTTGCCGATTTTCCACTGCATATTGCCTTGGCCGCTGCGCCAGTTGGCGCTGTTGGTTGTTGAACCATTAGCAAAAGCTGAACCAGCAATAGCCACTGTTGCCACGAGCATTGCGATTTTGTTTAATTTAATCATTAGAGTCCTAGATATCAAGCTGCAGCAAGGCTGCGGAATTTGTACGTCCTGTGCACCATCACACAAACCGCTGAAGCTTATTGTGCCACAGTCGATAACGTGTAACCGAGACAAATTGCACTAAAAGTTCCCTAACAGACTAAAAATAGTTATCCGTTGCTCGCACGCAACACCCAAGCCAGCTTAAAATCTGTCTCTAATTAGCCGCGATTTTCGCTGCTTGGTAACTCCAGCTACACCTTCAAGCTGCACGCTAAATTAAACGTACACAAAGCTCATGACCCAGTTCGCAAAAGAAACCTTGCCCATTAGCCTTGAAGAGGAAATGCGCCGCAGCTACTTAGATTACGCGATGAGCGTGATTGTGGGTCGCGCCCTGCCCGATGCGCGTGATGGCTTGAAACCGGTGCACAGACGCGTACTGTACGCCATGCATGAGCTGAGCAACGACTACAACAAACCCTACAAAAAGTCAGCCCGTATCGTGGGCGACGTGATTGGTAAGTACCACCCGCACGGCGACAGCGCGGTGTATGACACCATTGTCCGGATGGCGCAGGATTTTTCGATGCGCCACATGCTGGTGGACGGCCAAGGTAACTTCGGCTCTGTAGACGGTGACAATGCCGCTGCGATGCGATACACCGAGATCCGCATGGCCAAAATCGCCCACGAGCTGTTGGCCGATTTGGACAAAGAAACCGTCGATTTCGGCCCCAACTACGACGGCAGCGAGTCGGAACCCTTGGTCATGCCAGCGCGTTTCCCAAACTTGCTGGTCAACGGTTCATCTGGTATTGCCGTGGGTATGGCGACCAATATTCCGCCTCACAATTTAAACGAAGTGATCGATGCTTGCCTGCATTTGTTGGCGAATCCACAAGCAAGCATCGATGAGCTGATGGAAATCATCCCCGCGCCGGATTTTCCGACCGCCGGTATTATCTACGGCATCAACGGCGTGAAGGACGGCTACCGCACTGGCCGTGGCCGTGTGGTGATGCGCGCCAAGTGCCATTTTGAAGATATCGACAAAGGCCAACGCCAGTCCATCATCGTCGACGAACTGCCTTACCAGGTCAATAAAAAGACCCTGCAAGAGCGCATGGCCGAGCTGGTGCATGAGAAGAAAATTGAAGGTATTTCACACATTCAAGATGAGTCGGATAAATCAGGCATGCGCTTGGTGATTGAGCTCAAGCGTGGCGAAGTACCTGAAGTGGTGCTGAACAACTTATACAAGCAGACCCAGTTGCAAGATACCTTTGGCATCAACATGGTGGCATTGGTCAATGGACAGCCTAAGTTGTGCAACTTGAAGGACTTATTGGAAGTCTTCTTGGATCACCGCCGTGAAGTGGTCACGCGCCGCACTGTTTTCACGCTGCGCAAAGCCCGTGAACGTGGCCATGTACTCGAGGGTTTGGCGGTTGCACTGGCCAATATCGACGAATTTATCGCCTTAATTCGTAACGCACCGACACCCCCCGTGGCAAAAGCAGCGCTCATGGAGCGGTCATGGGACAGCTCGCTGGTGCGCGAAATGCTGACGCGGACCCGTGCAGACGGAGGCGTGATCAATGCTGACGACTACCGGCCTGACGGCTTAGAGCGTGAATTTGGGTTAGAGGCCGGTGGTTTGTACAAACTCTCAGAAGTGCAAGCGCAAGAGATTTTGCAGATGCGTTTGCAACGTTTGACAGGTTTAGAGCAGGACAAAATCGTCGCGGAATACAAAGAAGTCATGGCCGAGATTGACGACTTGCTGCATATTTTGTCCACGCCGGGCCGTGTATCGACCATCATCAGCGAAGAACTAACGGCTATCAAACTTGAGTTTGGCCAAAGCAAGCTGGGAATGCGCCGCAGCTTGGTGGAGCACAGCTCTTTTGACTTGTCCACAGAAGACCTGATCACCCCCACCGACATGGTGGTGACCATGAGTCACAGCGGTTATATCAAAAGCCAACCGTTGTCTGAATACCGTGCGCAAAAACGCGGCGGACGTGGCAAACAGGCCACCGCCACCAAAGAAGACGATTGGGTGGATCAGCTTTTCGTCGCCAATACGCACGATTACATTTTGTGTTTCTCGAACCGTGGCCGCTTGTATTGGCTCAAGGTCTGGGAAGTGCCAGCTGGCTCACGTGGCTCGCGCGGCCGTCCGATTGTCAACATGTTCCCGTTGCAAGATGGCGAAAAAATCACAGTGGTATTGCCGCTGACAGGTGAAAAAACCAGCTTCCCAGCCGACCAGTTCGTCTTCATGGCGACCAGCATGGGCACGGTCAAGAAGACATCTTTGGACGAATTCAACAACCCGCGCAAAGGCGGCATCATCGCCGTGGGCTTGGATGACAACGATTATTTGATTGGCGCAGCGCTCACTGATGGTCAGCACGATGTGATGCTGTTCAGCGACGGCGGCAAAGCCGTGCGTTTCGACGAAAACGACGTGCGCCCTATGGGCAGAAACGCGCGTGGCGTGCGCGGGATGAATTTGGAAGATGGCCAAAGCGTGATTGCTATGCTCGTTGCAGAAGACGAGCAGCAAAGTGTGCTGACCGCTACCCAATACGGCTACGGCAAGCGCACCAGCATCACTGAATACACCCGCCACGGACGCGGCACCAAGGGCATGATCGCCATCCAGCAGTCTGAGCGCAACGGCAAAGTGGTCGCTGCGACTTTGGTGCATACGGACGATGAAATCATGTTGATCACCGACAAAGGTGTTTTGGTTCGCACCCGCGTCAGCGAAATCCGCGAAATGGGACGCGCCACGCAAGGCGTGACTTTGATTGGCTTGGACGAAGGCTCGCAACTCAGCGGTTTGCAGCGCATTGTTGAAAACGATGCAAATCAGCCTGAGTCGTCGGAAGATGGCGCAAATGCAGTGGATAACCCAGCGGCTGATCTTGCAGCAGATGACACTTCAGACGCTTGAATAGATCATCACAATTACTAAAAATTTAATAGCACTCTAGGCAATAAATACGCCGGCTAGAACCATATATTGCCATATATAACCCTTAAATTCATACAACAGCTTCAATGACTAAAACCCTGTTAGAACTGCGTGACTTGATTGATGCAACCGACAAAGAGCTGCTGGCGCTGCTCAACCGTCGCGCGGGTTACGCGGGTGAAGTGGGCGAAATTAAAAAGATTGATGGTTCGCCCGTTTATCGCCCAGAGCGCGAGGCGCAGGTTATCAGCGGTTTGCAGCAGTCCAACGGCGGCCCACTCAAAAACGCCAGTGTTGCCCATATTTGGCGCGAGGTGATGTCGGCCTGCCGGTCGTTGGAGGCACCACAGCGCGTTGCTTACTTAGGGCCAGCCGGTACGTTCAGCGAAATGGCTGCTTTGCAGTTTTTTGGCACCAGTATTGAGCATATACCGTGCGGCAGCTTTGATGAGGTGTTTCACGCCACCACAGCGGGCAGCGCGGATTTTGGCGTGGTACCTGTGGAAAACAACACCGAAGGCGTGGTCACACGTACGCTAGATTTGTTTCTCAATTCACCGTTGCACATCGTTGGTGAGGCCAGTTTTCTGGTGCGTCACCACTTGCTGCGCTTGTCTAATTCTTTAGAGAATGTTGAAGTCGTTTTGGCACATCCGCAAGCCTTGGCACAGTGTCAAGGCTGGTTGGCCAAACATTTGCCTAAAGCGGAGCGGCGTGCTGTTTCCAGCAACGCCGAAGGCGCACGTCTGGCTGCGACCAACCCCGCTTGGGTGGGCATCGCCAGCGAGCGTGCCGGTGCAGAATTTGGCTTGCACGTGGCGGCACATGCGATTCAAGACGACGCGTTCAACCGCACCCGCTTTGCCGTCGTTTGCCTGCCACAAACCTTGCCCATGCCGCAGGCGTCGGGCAAAGACTGTGTCAGCTTGATTGTTTCCGTACCGAATAAACCAGGCGCAGTGCATGATTTGCTGATTCCTTTGAAAAACCATGGCGTGTCGATGACGCGGTTCGAATCCCGCCCTGCCCGCTCTGGTCAGTGGGAATACTTTTTCTACATCGATTTGGCTGGGCATCCGTCCCAGCCGCATGTGGCCAGCGCGTTGAAAGAGCTGCAAAATTCCTGCGCTTTTTACAAACTGCTGGGTAGCTACGCCGTCAGCGATTAACCAAAAATAAAGTAATACCGTGGCACTGTTTAGCAAAGCAAAAAAACCGCAGTTCGAGCAACTTGGCATCATTGGCTGTGGCTTGATGGGCAGCTCGTTTGCCTTGGCGATGAAACGGGCTGGTTTGGTCAAGCGCATTGTGGGCTACAGCAAATCACCCAGTACGACGGCCAAAGCCCTGCAATTGGGCGTGATTGATGTTGAGGCAGCCTCTGCACTACAAGCTGTATCTGGTTCAGACATTGTGCTTATCGCTGTACCAGTTGCTGCGATTGAAGGTACCTTCAAAGCCATCAAACACATGATCACGCCGGACATGCTGATCATGGATGTGGGCTCTACCAAGACAGATGTGGTGGAGTCAGCGCAGCGCATCTTGGGCTCATTGGTTGGTAGCTTTGTACCGGCACACCCGATTGCTGGTAAGGAAGTTTCAGGCGTTGAAAATGCTGACGTCAATTTATACAGCGGACGCCAGGTCATCTTCACACCCATTGGTCGCACCTTGACCGCGCAACTGAGCCGAGCGCAATCGGTTTGGACCGCTTTGGGTAGCAGTGTACAAAGCATGTCACCTGAGACGCATGATGCTGTTTTTGCCGCTGTCAGCCACCTGCCGCACTTGCTGGCATTTGCCATGATGAACAGCATTGCATCGCAAAAAAATGCAGAAGATATTTTGTCGCTGGCTGGCTCAGGTTTTCGTGACTTCACGCGCATTGCAGCGAGTGACCCCGAGATGTGGCATGACATTTTTATGGCCAACCGCAGCCAACTACTCACCCAAATCGATGTTTTCAAACAAACGCTAAACAGCTTCGAAGCCAGTTTGCTCGCCAGCGACGGCCCGGCGCTCGAGTCTGCCATCGCAGCCGCCAGCAAACTACGCGTCCAATGGCGTTTAACCCAACACACAAAATAGCTATTTAAGCTTACTTAGCTGACCCACGTCGGTCATTTCAACCTAACAGCATGTTTAGCACCCACTTTTTAGATATTCCTCCACTCAGCCACGCCAGTGGCACGGTTGTTTTACCTGGTTCAAAAAGCATTTCAAACCGCGTTTTGTTATTGGCTGCACTGAGTCAAGGCACCACTTTGGTGCATGATTTGCTGGATTCGGATGATACCCAGGTGATGCTCACGGCGCTTGCGCAACTCGGCTGCAAAATTGTCAAAAACGGTTCAAACGTGGGCTCAACCGTTGAAATAACGGGCTTGGGCGATGCAAATACACGTGAAAGTGTGCCAAGTGCCAAGCTGTACATGGGCAATGCAGGCACAGCGATGCGCCCCTTGACAGCCGCTTTGGCATTGTTAACCACCGGTGCCAATGAATTCGAGCTCAGCGGCGTGCCCCGCATGCATGAGCGGCCGATTGGAGATTTGGTCGACGGTTTGCGCCAATTAGGCTGCCAAATCGACTATTTGGGACAAGATGGCTACCCTCCTTTGCGAATCAAAGCTGCTAAATCGTTTCAGTTGAACGAAGCCATCAAGGTACGCGGCGATGTTTCAAGCCAATTTTTAACCGCTCTACTCCTCGCTTTGCCTTTGGCTGCACGGATTGCAACGCAAGATATCGTGATTGAAGTGCAAGGCGAGTTGATCTCCAAACCCTACATTGACATCACTTTGAATTTACTTGCTCGCTTTGGCATCAAGGTGCAGCGCGATGGGTGGCAGAAATTCACGATTCCAGCAGGAAGTCGTTACCAGTCACCAGGCAGTATTCACGTCGAAGCGGACGCCTCATCTGCTAGTTATTTTATAGCACTTGGAGCAATAAATACGCCGGCTAATGGCAAATATAGTATTCGAATTGAGGGCGTAGGCGCAGACTCGATTCAAGGTGATATTCGCTTTATTGAAGCTGCGCAGGCGATGGGCGCTATCGTTAACAGTGGCCCCAATCACCTTGAGATTTCACGTGGCGTTTGGCCCTTGAAAGCGGTAGATTTAGACTGCAACCACATCCCCGATGCAGCGATGACCTTGGCCGTGATGGCCTTGTATGCAGATGGCACGACCACCTTGCGCAATATTGCCAGCTGGCGCGTCAAAGAAACCGACCGTATCGCAGCCATGTCCGCAGAATTACGAAAATTAGGTGCGACGGTTGTTGAAGGCGCTGATTTCATCAGCATCACACCACCAAAAACGGATGCAGACTGGAAAACTGAGGCGATTCACACCTACGACGATCACCGCATTGCCATGTGCTTTTCACTTGCGGCGTTCAATCCTGCTGGTTTGCCAATTCGCATTTTGGACCCCAAATGCGTCGCCAAAACCTTTCCCGACTACTTTGAGGCGCTGTTTTCAGTCTCTGAAACTGGTACGACAAACATCCCCGTCATCACCATCGACGGCCCTAGCGCTTCTGGTAAAGGTAGTTTGGCGTCAAGTTTGGCGCTGCAATTAGGCTACCGCTACCTCGATTCGGGCGCTTTGTACCGCGTCACCGCTTTTGCTGCGCTGCAGCAGGGTTTGAGTTTGGAAGCCAAAGACGAGGTTGCGATTGCCACTTTGGCGACCGGTTTGGTTGAAAAGCTGCATTTGAGATTCGAAGGCGACACTATTTGGCTGAACGGCGACGATGTGAGCCACGACATTCGCAGCGAAGCTGGCGGTATGCATGCTTCCCAAGTGTCTGTTTTACCGCTGGTGCGGCAGGCTTTGGTCAAGCTGCAGCACAGCTTTCGCACCCTCCCCGGA
>JAYSZH010000047.1:0-4990 GCA_043738155.1 Polaromonas sp.
CAAATTAGGTCTTTTTGGGGTGTTTTTCGAAGCTCGCATTCCAGCGCGTGTCTCGTTTGCTTTTTAAAATATTAAAGCGTGAATTCGCATGAGCTGTACTGCACAATTTTTTGGCTCTAAGCTGGTTTATCACTGCGGTACATTCTCGGTGGTTTATAAACGGGTTAATTTAAAGGCGGTATGAAATGCTTAGATCGATTATTTTGATAGCGCTTTGTGCAATAAATACAGTGGCTATGGCTCAATTTAAGTGTGATGTGGGCGGCAAAGCGACCTACCAAGACATGCCGTGTGCGGACAAGGGTACGGCTATCAAATTAACACCTGGAAGCGGGAATGCGAACGCCGCCGCTACTGGCGACGCAGTGGCGAAAAGCAAAAAGATGATCGCCGATGTCAATTGGCGTAGCAAAGTACAAGAGGCGATCGCTGGCGGTAAGCCACTAGTAGGTATGACACGTATCGAGTTAGACCAAGCAATGAGTGCACCAAGCAAAGTCAACGCGGCCAATTATTCGGGTGTTTTGAAAGACCAAATTATTTATAGGCAACCGTCGCAGACTTGGTATGTGTACACGGTTCAAGGGATTGTTGAGACTATTCAGAACGTGCCAGAGTCAAACAGTTCGGCAGCGCCAAAAGCGCCATGTTTGTCGCCTTTTACAATTCGGGAGATGGAGACGAGCGCCAGCAGCATTACCTTGAGCGAAGCGGCTCGGGCTGAGCGTTTAAAACAAATCGACGAAGCAAAGAAGTGCAGCCGCCAAAATTCGTAAAAATAAGCGCCGCCGCTATTTTCTACAGTTGCAGGCCACTTTTACAGTTCAGTTCAATATATCCCGCCAAGCCCCACAATTTATCGTGGTTCGGTTCGCATTTCCTGAGCGTTTTAGATAAAACACATCAAATCAGAACTCAAAACCGAAAAAATACGCATTTTTAGATGCCAAAAAACGTTGAATTGCTCAATATTTCCCAGATTTTGAGCGCTAAGCTTGCATTGCTGCTGTCAAATGGCTAAAAATAGCGCATTCAGTTTCCTTGTGAAAATTTCCATAACTGATTGATTTTAAATAATTAAATCAGATTTTTTGAAATTCTTACTATTGAATTGTCGCACTAACTTCTAAACTATCGCATTAACTTCTGGTTTTTGACAAATGCGCATGTTCCGCCTGAATATCTGCGTGGTAGCTACTGCGAACCATCGCACCCACAGCCGCATGGCTAAAACCCATCTCGTAGGCTTTGGCTTCAAACATCTTAAAAGTGTCAGGGTGAACGTAGCGTTTCACTGTCAAATGCGACATGGATGGTGCCAGATACTGACCGATGGTGAGCATGTCGATGTTGTGGTCGCGCATGTCCTGCATCACCTTCAGCACTTCTTCGTCGGTTTCACCCAGCCCCACCATGATGCCGCTCTTGGTCGGCACATTCGGGTGCAGTTCTTTGAATTTTTTCAGCAAATTCAGGCTGAATTGGTAGTCAGAACCCGGACGCGCCTCTTTGTACAAGCGCGGCGCGGTTTCTAGATTGTGGTTCATCACATCGGGCGGTGCCAGTTTCAAAATCTCCAGCGCACGGTCGTCACGACCCCTGAAGTCGGGCACCAGCACCTCGATTTGGGTGGCTGGCGAGAGTTCACGGATATTTTTGATGCAATCGACAAAGTGCTGCGCGCCGCCGTCGCGCAAATCATCACGGTCGACCGAGGTGATGACCACGTATTTGAGTTTGAGCGCCGCAATGGTTTTTGCCAGATTCATAGGCTCGTCCACGTCCAGCGGATCAGGTCGACCGTGGCCCACATCGCAAAACGGGCAGCGGCGGGTGCATTTGTCACCCATGATCATGAAAGTCGCCGTGCCTTTGCCAAAGCATTCGCCAATATTCGGGCAACTGGCTTCTTCACAGACGGTCACCAGCTTGTTGGCGCGCAAAATGTCCTTGATTTCGTAAAAACGGGTAGATGGCGAGCCAGCTTTGACGCGAATCCAGTCCGGCTTCTTCAGCACCTCGCCCTGCACGACCTTGACGGGGATACGCGACAGCTTGGCACCCGCTTTTTGCTTGGCCAGGGGGTTGTAATCAGCTTGCGATTGGGATTCGCGAACCACAGGGTTGGATGCGGGGTGGCTGGTTTCGGTGATGCTCATAATCATTAATCTTTCAAGACACCGTTCAAGGCGTCGAACTTAAGGTGTCGAACTAAAGGTGTCGATTTCAAGGCGCTAAATAGGACACAAGCTTCTGGCTCAACACGCCAGCCGCTTCGTCCCAAGAGCAAGATACCCCTATTGTAGAAAGGTCTACGGTCTGCAACCCAGAATATCCACATGGGTTGATGCGAGAAAAGGGCTCTAAATCCATGGCAACGTTCAGCGCCACCCCGTGGTAGGTGAAATGGCGGCTGACTTTGATGCCCAAAGCGGCGATTTTGCCGAGTCCTGAGAAATTAATTGGGGTCAGATTCCAATTAATTTCTTCATTTTCAGATTTTTTTTGCGGCCGTTGTTCCAAAAGCGCATGCGAGCTTGGATCGCCTAGGCGCACATAAATGCCAGGTGCACCCGCTACGCGGTGACCGGTTACTCCAAAGTGATCTAGTGTGCGAATGACAGCTTCCTCGATGCGGTAAACATATTCTTTGACGAAATAACCTGCTGATGTCAAGTCGATCATCGGATAAGCCACCACCTGCCCTGGCCCGTGGTAGGTCACCTGTCCGCCTCGGTTGGTTTGGATGATGGGGATGTCGCCAGCGTACAACACATGCTCGGCTTTACCGGCTAAACCTTGGGTGAAAACTGGATTATGCTCACAAATCCATAGCTGGTCAGGCAACAAATACGCCGGCTGGATGCCAATTTGAGCGCTATTTTGAGAGCTTTTTTCAGCCTGTCGCTGCGCAGTGTACTGCTGCATGGCTTCATAGGTTTGCAGGTAATCTACACAACCTAGATGCTGAATTTTCATACATTAAATTTCAAAATCACAACACCATCTTCACCATCGGATGCGTCGACAGTGTGCGGTAAAGCTCGTCCAACTGCTCTCGGCTGGTAGCGGTGATGTTGAGGGTGATGCCTAGGTAATTGCCGCCTTTGCTTTCCCGCAGCTCCAGTGTTTTGGCGTCAAAAGTGGGGTCAAACTCGTGGGCGACCATGGTGATGGCGTGGACAAAACCGTCAACTTTGGCGCCCATTACCTTGATCGGAAAAGCGCAGGGGTAGACGATGAGGGATTCTTCAACGACTGGGGGTGTAGAAACGACGGGTTTTTCAGGATTCATGCTGCGATTATCGCGAAGTTACCGCAATGTAAGGCTGGTTGAGGCCGTTCGTTTGGCAAATTGCCTGGATTCGCCAACGGCTAAAACGCCAAAATCAGCTTCTTTCACGCCGAAAGCCTGCCTTGCCGCGATCAAATCGCGCGGTGGTTGGTCTAGCGGCTCGTCGGTCAGTGAAAACGTACCCCAATGCACGCCAATGCTGCGTTTAGCGCCCACATCTTGGTGAATCCGCACCGACTCCATGGGGTTCACGTGCTGCTGCGACATGAACCAGCGCGGCTCGTACGCGCCTACGGGCACCAAAGCGAGGTCAAATCCGCCGCCCAGCGCCTCGGTCTGGCGGGGCGCAAACTGTTTGGCCGTGTCGGCGAAATCGCGGCTGTAGCCGGTGTCACCCGCGTAATACCAGTGAAAATCTGCACCCAACACCGCCCAGCCACCCCATAAAGTGGCGCTTCTGTCATTCACGCTGCGGGCAGACCAGTGCTGTACGGGTGTCAAGTAAAACTCCACGCCTTGAATGGTGTGGTGCTCCCACCAGTCCAGCTCGACCACGCTGTCAATCCCAATGCCGTTGAACCACGCTTTGAGCCCCAAAGGCACGATAAACAGTGTCGTTTTACCGGCAGCTTTGGCTTTTTCGTCCAATTGCGCCACGCTGATACGGTCAAGGTGGTCGTAATGGTTGTGCGAAATCAGTACCGCGTCGATGTTGGGCAAATCTGTCATGGCAACGCCGGGTGCTTGGGCGCGTTTGGGGCCGAAAATTTGAACGGGCGAGGCGCGCTCCGAAAAAATCGGGTCCACCAGCACGTTCAGACCATTGGCTTGCACCATGGCGGTGGCGTGGCCAATCCAGGTAACAGTTGGTACAGTGGGTGTTTTGAGCAATGCCAAGTCTGCTTGAACGCTGGGCGTGGGGCTGCTGGCCGTTTTGTCTAGACCCCAGGATTCCCACTGCCAACGTAAAAAGTCGCTGAATGACTTGTTGACCTCTTGTGCGTAGTTGTTTTTGAAGCCTGAGGGCGTGTGGTGTGCTTTGGTAGAACTTTCGTTTTGCGCGTTTGAATGGCTGAAAAACGTTAATATTGCTATATTTATAATAGCTATAAACACATATTTTGCGCCGGCTAGAGACCAATTTCGCATGTAAAAAGTAGAGTTTAGGAGTTTAATGAAGAAACAAAACCGCAGCAATGGCCAGCCAGCCGAGCACGAAGTTGGTTTTCACAATCGCTTGAATTTGCCCCAAACGTCGCCTCGCTTCAGGCCAGTCAGAGGCCGCAACCGCCCCTTTTAAGCGCTTGAACGGCCCAAAATACACATGGCCAAACAGGGCAAACATCAGCAAACCAATACCCAGCATCATGTGCCAGCCAATAGGTGCCGCTTTCATGCCCACTGTCATCAACATGCCCGTGCCGGTGATGAGCAAAGCCGCAATGCTGAGCCAAACCAGCGGGAAAAATCGTCCCATCACGCCCGCCATCAGAGGCAAACGCTGCGGTGGCTGTAGCTGGGCGGTAACAACAGGGCGCAGAATCCACAGCATGAACGTCATGCCGCCTATCCAGGTGATGGCGCCTGCAAGGTGGAGGAATTTGGCGAGGATGTAAATCATTGAGCGCTTTCAAAAATGAACTTGTATTTTGCACGTTGCGTAGAATTTTTTGCTTTGACTCACGGCATTTCCTT
>JAYSZH010000048.1:0-13795 GCA_043738155.1 Polaromonas sp.
ATGTCTTTGCCCTTCATGTCCGCCAAGGTTTTGATGCCAGAATCCGTTTTTGCGATGAAGACAGATTGAAAACGAGTGTCTTCCTCGCGCTGGGCAATCGGAATGATCTTGCCGCCCGATCGCAGAGAGGCTTGCACATGCGTAAAACCGCCGAACCACACCAAATCCACCCGTTTATTCACAAGAGCCTCTACAGCTGCGGGATAATCCGATACAGGTGTGAATTCCACTTTTATTCCCAGTTGCTTTTCCAGGTAAGTGGCCAGCGGCGTGAATTTACGCACCTGCTCTGTGGCGGCTTCTTCAGGAATGGTGGTAACCTTTAAAACTTGCTGCGCAAAGGCTGCAGCGCTAAATGCCGCTAACAAGCCAAGCGCGGCAGTACGCAGGCCGTGTGATAGCGAGGATGAAAAATGTAAACGCATAAAAATCCCCTAAAAATAAATTTCAAAACTGATTAAACTCGAATTTAAACATTCTTGCAGGCGATCAAGCTTTTTGAGACGGCTATAAGAGCAAGGCTTTTCACGCGACTGCTATAGTCAATCAAAAATCCCCCAACCTTATTGTTTATGCACATGCCCAACACGCAAAACACCAGCATTCTTCCCGTATTTATACAGCGTTATGTTGAAAATCAAGCCGAAGTGCGCGCAGAGTTGCAACTGGGCTTGCTTGCCACCGCCGCTACCACATCGCCTAAGTATTTGTACGACGCGTTAGGTTCGCGTTTATTTGAAGCGATCACCGAGCTACCTGAGTACTATCCCACACGTGTTGAAGCGTCTATTTTTGAGCAATTTTTGCCTGATATGGCGGTAGCGGCGGGACTGGGACACACTTTGATCGATCTTGGTGCAGGAAATTGCGAAAAAGCGGCACGTATGTTCGACGCTCTTCGTCCTGCTAAATATGCAGCAGTTGATATTTCCGTCGATTTTTTAAAGCAATCACTAACTAGTTTACAGCGTCAAAACCCAGATTTACCCATGTTGGGATTGGGCATGGATTTTTCAGCAAGTTTGGAGTTGCCAGCAGAAATAGGCCATAACAGCCGTCTATTTTTTTATCCCGGCAGCAGTATAGGTAACTTTACCCCTGCAGACGCCTTACCGTTTTTGAGTCAAATTCATGCCGCGTGCATGGGGCTGGGCGGTTTACTGATAGGCGTTGATTTGGTCAAATCAAGCACTGTTTTGCAGGCTGCTTATGACGACGCTTTGGGGGTGACAGCCGCTTTTAACCGCAACATGCTGTTGCACATCAACCAGCTGCTGGGGAGCGATTTCAACATCGCCCAGTGGCAACACCGCGCTTTGTTCAATACCGAGTTGTCTCGCATCGAAATGCATCTAGATGCTCTGGAAGACTTGACGGTGCGATGGGATGGTGGAGAACGCAAATTTGCCAAAAATGAGGGCATTCACACTGAAAATTCATACAAATACACGGTTGAATCCTTCACCCAGTTGCTTAAAAACGCGGGTTTCCAGGCTGTGAAGCCTTGGCAAGATGCGAATCAGCAGTTTTGTGTGTTCTGGGCAAAAGTGTAAATCCCCCTCTTTAAAAAAGAGGGGTTAGGGGAGATTTTTCAAACCCTACACGTCCGAAACCCTGCATAAATATCGGTTCTCTCCGGTGTGAAGTAATTTCGATACCTGACGTTTTTCATCATGGGCTGCGTTGCCGCACAGGCGCCACGCAGCACTTGGCGTGAACCAAACCAAGGCGCAGAGTAATCTAAATACGGATGCGCTACAAAGCCCGGATACGGCGTAAACGAGCTACTCGTCCATTCCCACACATCGCCCCATTTGAACTCTTTAGTATTTGGGATTGAGGCCGCCAATTCCCACTCAGCTTCTGTTGGTAATCTGCGTCCTGCCCAAGTGCAGTAACCCTGCGCGTCGGCAAGGTTGAGATGCACGGCGGTAGCTTGCAAGTCCAATGGCTTCCAAACGCCAAACTCTTGCGCATCCATGCCCGTTTCATTGCGGCGAAGATAGCGTGGCAGGAGACGAGCAGTCGCTTCTACAAAGCTCAAATACTCGCCCCAGTTAACGCAGCGGGTGTCAATCTCAAACGCACCTAACTCTGCTGTATGGGAATCCAGCTCATTATCGAATGCAAAGCCTGAATCTTGGTGGCCAAGATAAAATGTTTGCTTTTTATGCTCAGATTGGCATATAGCCAGCATATTTATTGGCTTAGTAGCTATTAAATTAGGAGTAGTTTTTGCATCTAAATGAGCATTCAAATCTACGCCTAGAGCTTGCGCCATATAAACAGCAGCCTCCAAATGCATGGCTTCGTGAAACAGCACGAGACGGTAAAAGTACAGCTCGTCATCAGTTTCACCAGCCTGAGTTAGCAGGTTTAAGGTTTGACTTAAAGTTTTGGCCAAGTAGTCTTTGCAAGGTTCAGTCTCTAGTAGCGGCAAATGCCAACGTGATTGATGCGACACCGTACCCGAATCGTACAAACCGTCCGCTGTTGCCAATACAGATGGCAAGCGAGCGTGGTTAGCATCGGCGTGAATACCTACATCGCGCTGCTGGTTGCGGCCAATCCAATATTCTTGAAACCACGCCACGTGTCCCAACTCCCACAGTGGCGGATTCAACTCATCTGCGTAAGGTACAGTCAAACGATTTGCAGCAACGTGGGCGTCAAATACTGCAAGTGTTTTAGCTCGCAAGCCATACAAGCCGTCTGCAATTTGTGCCGCATTGGCTTTTCGCCACTCAATATTGCTTTTAATCGAACTATTGCTCATCGGCATACCGTGCATAATTTACGTTATATGTTGTCGAAACCATCAATTTGTATCATCAGCCCCGCGCTTGCTGCTGCCAACAACGGCAACTGGCAAACCGCCAAGCGCTGGCAGCAGATGTTATCAAGCGATTATCACGTTGAGATTATGCTGCAATGGGATGGCAAACCCTATGACGTGATGCTGGCTTTGCACGCGCGCCGTTCTGCGGACTCAATAGCGCAGTGGGCTGCAGAACTCCCAGCCAAACCGATAGTTTTGGCGTTAACGGGTACAGATTTGTATCGCGACATTGCAGTTGACCCCTCGGCGCTGCGCTCGCTCAAGCTGGCGCACCGCTTGGTGGTGTTGCAAGACATGGGCCCCAAAAGCTTGCCGGCTGAATTCCAAAGCAAATGCCAAGTCATCTTTCAGTCCACACCGCGACGCCAGTCGGTTAAAAAAACCACGCTAAAGTTGAGGGCTTTGATGGTGGGACATTTGCGCTCAGAAAAGTCGCCTGAAACCTATTTTTCTGCGGCACGAAGTCTGGCGTATCGTTCGGATATCGTTTTAGACCACATTGGCGCACCGTTGGATGCTGAATTGGGTGAGCAAGCGCGTCAATTGGCTGAAGAAGTACCTAATTACCGCTATTTAGGCGAGCAAACCCATGCAGCAACCCGCGCCCGCATCGCCCGCGCCCACGTGCTCGTCCACCCCAGCCGCATGGAAGGCGGCGCACATGTGGTGATGGAAGCAGTGATGAGCGGCACGCCCGTGCTGGCATCGCGGATTGACGGCAATGTGGGCATGCTGGGCGCAGATTACGCGGGGTATTTTGACTGCGGCGACTCAGATCAGCTGGCAAAGGCACTGATTGCTTGCAGAGAAGGTCAAAAAGGACAAAATCTGCCGTCCAACAAGCTCTCCCAATTGTCGCGACAATGCACCTTGCGAGAAAAGCTGTTCGAGCCGTTAGCCGAGCAGACTTCGCTGCGGCTTATCTTCGCGCAACTCATCTAAAAACTTTTATTCTCTCTAAATTTCTCCAACTGACTCATGCAAACCTCAGACCAACCGATCCTGCGCGATATTGTTTTGATTGGCGGCGGCCACAGCCACGTAGGCGTTCTCAAGAGTTTTGGCATGAACCCGATTCCCGGCGTGCGCCTCACGCTGATCTGCACCGACATGCACACACCCTATTCCGGCATGCTGCCAGGTTATGTGGCGGGGCATTATGACTATGACACCGTGCATATTGATTTGTCGCGCTTGGCTGCGTTTGCGGGCGCGCGGCTGTACCGTGATGAAGTCATCGGCATTGATAGAGCAAGCCAAAAAGTCATTTGTAAAACCCGCCCAGCCGTGCCCTACGACCAGCTCTCCATCAACATCGGCTCCACGCCGCAGTTAGAGGGCGTGCCGGGTGCTGCCGAACATGCCGTGGCCGTCAAACCGATTCGAAATTTCAACGACCGCTGGCTTCAATTGCTCGAGCGAGTGAAAACGCACTTTGGCAAAACCACCATTGCCGTGGTGGGTGCAGGTGCGGGCGGCGTGGAGCTGCTGCTGGCCATGCAGTTTCGCTTGCGTAACGAGCTCACCCAGCTGGGTCGTAACCCCGACGAATTGACGTTTCATCTGCTGACCAGCAGCGACACCATCTTGCCCACGCACAACGCAGGCGTGCGTAGCCGCTTCGATGCCGTGCTCGCGCAGCGTGGTGTGTATGTGCATCGCCAAGCGGAAGTCACTCAGGTCAACGAAGGCGAGCTCACCACTTCCACAGGCCAAGTGTTACAAGCCGATGAAATCATTTGGGTAACACGCGCTGGCGGCGCAGCATGGCTTAAAAACACAGGGTTGCAGCTCGATGCGGAAGGTTTCATCGAGGTTAAAGACACGCTGCAAACCATCAACGACCCGTTGATTTATGCGGCAGGCGACATTGCCAGCATGGTCAATTTCAAGCTAGAAAAAGCTGGCGTATTCGCTGTGCGCCAAGGCAAACCGCTCACGGAAAATCTGCGTCGCGCGGTTGGTGGAACAACTTTAAAAGCGTATCGCCCGCAAACCAGTTGGCTCGCATTGATCAGTACTGGCGACAAATACGCCATCGCTTCGCGCGGCTGGCTGGGCTTTGCTGGCGCATGGGTCTGGCGGTGGAAAGACTGGATTGACCAGCGCTTCATGCGCAAATTCAGCGAGTTCCCAGAGATGTCTGCAAACACATCGTCTGCCCCATCTAACAAGGCTCTAGGTGGTGTCAAACTCAATACCGAAGAGTCCTTGCAAGCCATTTCAGCCATTGCTATGCGCTGCGGCGGTTGTGGCGCAAAAGTAGGCGCAACGATTTTGCAAAACGCCTTGAGTAACCTGCATCCCATTCAGCGCGACGATGTGCTCATCGGCCTCAAAGATCCCGACGACGCCGCCGTGGTGCGCGTGCCACCAGGTATGGCGATGGTGCATTCGGTCGATTTCTTCCGCGCCTTTATTGACGACCCCTACATTTTCGGCAAAGTCGCCGCCAACCACGCGCTGGGCGATATCTGGGCGATGGGCGGCCAAGCGCAATCTGCCACTGCTGTGTGCACGGTTCCGCCAGGCATGGACGCTAAGGTCGAAGACGTGCTCTTTCAAATGATGACAGGTGCGCTCGAGGTGCTGAACGAGGCGGATTGCTCACTCGTCGGTGGTCATACGGGTGAAGGCAAAGAGCTGGCGCTAGGCTTCGCCATCAACGGCCTGATTGAAGACAAACCCGAAGCTATTCTGCGCAAAAGCGGCATGAAGCCGGGTGATGTGCTCATCCTAACCAAACCCATTGGCACTGGCACACTCTTCGCCGCGCACGCCCGCTTAGCCGCCAAAGGCCGTTGGATAGACGCAGCGCTGCAAAGCATGGTGATCAGCAACCGAGTCGGCGCGCAAATCCTGCGCGAGTATGGTGGCACGGCTTGCACCGACCTCACCGGCTTCGGCCTGCTGGGTCATTTGGTTGAGATGACGCGCCCTTCAGAAGTGGACGCAGAAATCCACTTAAGTGCGCTTCCCCTGCTAGACGGCGCACAGGAATGCGTAGCAGCCGGCATCACCAGCTCCCTGCAAAGCGCCAACGTGCGCCTGCGTCGCGCCCTGCGCAACCAAGAAGCATTCGTTAAACACCCCCGCTACCCGCTGATTTTTGACCCTCAAACCGCAGGCGGCCTGCTGGCCAGCGTACCTGCAGACCGTGTGGACGCATGCATCGCAGCGCTAAAAGCCCAAGGCTACCCCCACACCTGCAAAATCGGCCGCATTTTGCCGCAGGGTGAGGCGCTTGAGCCGATTACGTTGGTGGCCTAGTCCTATGCCTTAATTCCCCTTCAAATGAAGGAGAATTTAACGCAAAATAACTTTCAAAAACCCAGAAATATCCGCAATCTCCCGTGGATGTACGCTGTGCGGCATCGGGTAGGTGTGCCATTGCACGTTGTAGCCCAAACCTGACAATGCATCACGTGAAGCTTCGGCGCGGCTCAGGACGACGACTGGGTCTTGCGTGCCGTGCGCCATGTAGATGGGGGTACTCGCGTTGGCAGCGCTGCGCTCGGCAGCTACGGTGCTGGCGAGCGGCAGGTAGCCAGACAAAGCCATGATGCCGGCCAGCTTGACTGGGTGGCGCAAGCCGGTGTGCAGCGCGATGGCGCAGCCTTGGGAGAAGCCGGCCAGGACGATTTTGGAGGGGTGGATGCCACGGCTGACTTCATGAGCGATCAGCGCTTCGATGTCTTGTTGCGATTTGGCGATTCCTGCCGCGTCTTCTTGTCGCACCGCTCCAGCGCCCAGCTCGGTGCCAAAAATGTCGTACCAAGCGGGCATGACGTAGCCACCATTCAACGTGACAGGCATGACCGGCGCGTGGGGGAAGACAAAGCGGATGGCGGGGCAGCCGGTCAAATCCAGCTCGGGGACGATGGCGGCAAAGTCGTCGCCACTGGCGCCTAGGCCGTGCATCCAGATGATGGCGGCGCTGGGGTTGGGGGCGGATTCGATTTCGATGCGTTCGAGTAATTTAGTCATGATTTTGAAATAACAAAAATAGAAGTTAAAAGATTGAAATTAAGACAATAGGGCTTGCGCAAACTCTTTGGCGTTGAAGGTTTCCAAATCTTCGACTTTTTCACCCACGCCGACGAAGTAGACGGGTACTGCGCCTGCTGAGCGCCCTGCGCCCCACAGCGCAATCGCAGCCAGCACGCCGCCTTTGGCGGTGCCGTCCAGCTTGGTGACGATCAAACCAGTTAGCCCTAAAGCTTCGTCAAATGCTTTGACTTGCGCCAAAGCGTTTTGTCCGGTGTTGCCATCGATAACCAGAAGTATCTCGTGGGGGGCTGAATTTGCTATTGTATTTATAGCTGTATCGATAATAGATGCGCCGGCTGAGTCTGCTTTCGCAATGATTCGTTTGATCTTTTGCAGTTCCGCCATAAGGTGCAGTTGCGTCGGCAGGCGGCCGGCGGTGTCGATCAACACCACGTCTTTGCCGCGCGCTTTGCCGGCGGTGACGGCGTCAAAGCTGACGGCGGCAGGGTCGCCACCGTCTTGGCTGATGATGTCAACGGTGTTTCTGTCCGCCCAGACGTTCAATTGCTCACGGGCGGCGGCGCGGAAGGTGTCGGCGGCGGCGAGTAAAACCGTCGCGCCATGGGTGGCCAAGTGACGGGTCAGTTTGCCGATTGAGGTGGTTTTTCCCGCCCCGTTGACTCCCGCGACCATGATGACGGTGGGTTTGTACAGCCCGATTTGCAGCTCTTTTTCGAGCGGTTTGAGCAAATCTGCCAAAGCATCAATCAACAAGCCTTTCACGGCCTGCGGCTCGGTGGTTTTGGACTCCTTGACGCGGCGCTTCAGATCGTCCAGCAAAAATCGGGTCGCCGCAGTGCCCGTATCGGCCATCAACAGCGCGGCTTCCAGGTCTTCGTAGAGGGCGTCGTCGATTTGCGTGCCAGTGAAGACGGAGGCGATGCTGCTGCCCGTTTTGCGCAGACCGGCTTTGAGTTTGTCCAGCCAAGCTTGGCGCTTGGGAGCTGGTTCGGCTGCTGGAGGCGCGGGTGATGCTACAGCTGCTGTTGCCGTTGAGGAGATCACTTTTTCCGTGATGACCTCTTTAACCGTTTCTGGAGCAGGCTTTTTCTTGAAGAAATTGAACATGAATTTGAGCGATACGGTGAACGAAAGGGGCTACGTAGAATCACACTATTCTATGAAACCAGCAAGGTCAAGTTTGAAACACCATTTTTCTAAGCTAATTGTTACCATTTTGGGCTGTTTGGTCGTTGTGCAAGCTGGTTTTGCACAAACCTCTTCAGCCTCTACAGCTTCTCTAGCCTCCCAAATCAGCCAATTCAAGCTCACCAACGGCCTCACCGTCATCGTGCAGCCCGACAAACGCGCTCCTACCGCTGTGCATATGCTGTGGGTCCGGGTAGGGTCTATGGACGAGGTGGACGGTACCTCGGGCGTGGCGCATGTGCTGGAGCACATGATGTTTAAGGGTACGCCAGCGGTCAAAGCGGGCGAGTTTTCGCGCCAAATAGCAGCTTTGGGTGGGCGGGAAAACGCGTTCACGTCCAAAGATTACACCGGTTATTTCCAGCAAATTCCGTCAAATCGATTAGAAGAGGTGATACGCCTAGAGGCCGACCGTTTTGGCAACAGCCAGTGGGCGGATAGCGAATTTGCCAAAGAAATCGAAGTTGTCAAAGAAGAACGCCGAATGCGCACTGAAGATTCGCCCCGTGCGCAGATGGGCGAGGCTTTGAACGCCACCATCTACACCGCCAGCCCTTATCGCCGCCCGATTGTGGGCTGGATGAGCGATTTAGACGCCATGACGCCGCAAGACGCCCGCGCCTTCTTCCAGCGCTGGTATGTGCCAGCCAACGCTGCCGTGGTGGTGGCGGGGGATGTGGACGTGGCACAGGTCAAGCTGTGGGCTGAAAAGTACTACGGCGTCATTCCAGCACGCCCTGTGCCTGAGCGCAAACCCCGCATCGAACCATTGCAAGCCGGTATCAAACGCTTTGAATTCAAAGCACCAGCTGACCAAGCTTACGTTGCGATGGCTTACAAAGTGCCGGGTTTGAAGGTGGAAACCTTGCTAAATGCGGATTCTCCGCCTGACGATGCCTTAGCTTTGACCGTTTTAGCAGCTGTGTTGGATGGTTATTCAGGTGCTCGGATTGACAAAGCGTTGACGCAAGGCGAGGGTGCAGTCGCCAACAGCGCAGGCGCTTACAACGGCTTGATGGGGCGCGGCCCGCAGTTGTTTTATTTGGACGGCGCACCCGCCAAAGGTAAAACGGTGGCTCAGGTGGAAGCGGCACTGCGCGAGCAAATTGCGCTCGTTGCTAAAAATGGCGTGAGCGAGGCTGAGCTGAACCGCGTGAAAACCCAATGGGTGGCGAGCGAGGTCTACAAGCTAGATTCCGTGATGAACCAAGCCAGAGAGCTGGGTTCGTACTGGATACAAGGGCTGCCAGTTGATGCGGGGTCGCGCTTGATTGCCAAATTGCGCCTGGTCACCAGCGCCCAGGTGCAAGCAGCGGCGAATACCTATTTTGGCGATGACCAGTTGACGGTGGGCGTGCTCGTGCCGCAACCCATAGACAAAACCCGCAAACCTCGTATTGCACCCGCAGGAGCACGGCATTGAACGCCAGTCCGTCATTCCCGCGCAGGCGGGAATTCACACAACGAGTTAAAAATACTATGAAATTTATAGCTACTCAGGCAATAAATACGCCGGCTAGAGCCATATTTGGCACTCTTTTTTGTCTGAATTCTGCTTTTGCAGCCTTACCGATCGAAAACTGGACTCAGCCCAGTGGTGCCCAGGTCTTTTTGGTGCAAAGCCCCGCGATTTCTATGGTTGATGTGCAAATCGAGTTCGACGCCGGCTCGCGCCGCGACCCTGCGGACAAAGCGGGTTTGGCGAGTGTGACGGCGATGATGTGGTCAAAAGGCGTCAAAGCTAGTGGTTCTAATTCGGCACTGGATGACAACCAGTTGAGCGAAGCTTGGGCAGATTTGGGCGCTTCGTTCTCAGCTGGTGCGGGGGCTGATCGCATGAGTTTTGCCTTGCGTTCGCTCACCTACCCTGATCTTTTGGGCAAAGCGGTTGATTTAGCAGCGCGGCAAATGGGGCAGCCCGCTTGGCCGAATGCCATTTGGCAGCGCGAGCGCGAACGCATCAACGCCAGCATCAAAGAAGCCAACACCCGTCCTGCGACCTTGGCAGCGCGAGCGTTCAACCAAGCGGTGTATGGCGTTCATCCGTATGGTTTTGAGACGACTGAAGCTCATCTGGCCGCCATCAGCGTGGCAGATATGCAAGCAACTTATGCCGCGCAGGTGTTGCCCTGCCGAGCCAAAGTCAGCATCGTTGGCGCAGTGACTAAGCCGCAAGCGGATGCGTTGGTTGCTAAGCTGCTAGGACAGTTGTCGAAAAGTGAGTGCTCACTACTCACCGCAATTCCAGAGATTGAACCACTCAAACAAGCCGAAGACAAACGCATCACTTTTGAATCAGCACAAGCCCATGTGCTGATGGGCCAACCCGGTTACAAGCGCGACGACCCAGATTTTTTTGCTTTGTTGGTGGGTAACCACATCTTGGGTGGCGGTGGTTTTACCTCGCGCTTAACCAACGAAGTGCGCGAAAAGCGGGGGCTGACATACGGCGTTTACAGTGGTTTCCAGCCCGGTAGCCACGCTGGCGCGTTCACGCTTGGCCTGCAAACGCGGCCTGACCAAGCCGCCCAAGCGCTGCAGGTTTCCAAAGACGTGCTGACTCAGTTCGTGGCTGAAGGCCCGACCGAGGCCGAACTGCAAGCCGCCAAAGACAATTTGATAGGCGGTTTCGCCCTGCGGATTGACAGCAATCGCAAACTTTTAGACTTTGTTGCTAACATCGCTTGGAACAAGTTGCCGCTGACCTACATGGACACGTGGACACAGCAAATCGACAAAATCACCACCGCGCAGATCAAAGCGGCGTTTCAGCGCAAATTGCAGCCTGAGCGGATGGTGACGGTTGTTCTTGGTGGCGCTTAAGGCGGGTTGTGGGTGGGTGCAATAATCGAAGCTAATTTAATCAGCGTTCATTTTTACTGCATTCATGTCAAAACTCAAACCCATCGTCCCTAAAAAGAAACCTGTTGTCAAACGCCCCACCACGCCATCGGGTGAGATTCGCATCATTGGTGGGCTGTGGAAGCGCACCAAGTTGTCGGTTGCTGATTTTCCGGGCTTGCGTCCCACGCCAGACCGTGTGCGGGAGACCTTGTTTAACTGGTTAGGGCAAGATTTGAGCGGCTGGCGCTGTGTCGATGCCTTTGCGGGCACGGGTGCGCTGGGTTTCGAAGCGGCATCGCGCAGCGCTGATCATGTGCTGATGTGTGAGCAGCAGCCCGCTTTGGTGGCGCAGCTGCAGGCCACGGCGACGAAGCTGCAGGCTCGTATGGTTCGCGTTGAACGTGGCGACGGCGTGGGCGCTTTGAAGCGCATGGCTTCAAAAAGCATAGATTTGGTGTTGTTAGATCCGCCGTTTGAGGCAGTAGGTGTTGCGGAAGCCGCTTTGGCAGCGGCCAGTTTGGCGGTGACGGATGAAGGGTTTATCTATTTAGAATCACCCAAAGCGCTCGCGGCAGAAGATGCCGAAGTCTTTGGCTTGCAGGTTCATAGGTTTGGGAAAGCGGGCATGGTGCATTACCATTTGCTGCAAAAGTTGCCGAAAATACCTAAAGCTGTGGATTTGGGATAATCAAGGTTATGACAATGCCAAACAATCAACTACCTGACGCCAATCGTATCGCCGTTTATTCTGGCACGTTTGACCCCATTACCTTGGGGCATGAAGACGTGGCACGTCGTGCTGCGGGTTTGTTTGATAAGCTCATTATTGCGGTCGCGGTAGCGCACCACAAAAAAACACTGTTTCCGTTGAATGCCCGCATCAAGCTTGCCCAAATAGCTCTTAAAAATGCAGTGAATGTGGAGGTTATGCCTTTTGACGGGTTGATTATGGATTTCTGCAAAGCGCAGGGTGCAACTGCCGTGGTGCGCGGTGTGCGCAATGTGACAGATTTTGACTACGAAGCGCAAATGGCGTCTATGAACCGAAAATTGTTACCAGCCGTTGAAACGATCTTTTTGCTGCCAAGCGCAGATGTGCAGCCCATCAGCAGCACTTTGGTGCGTGAAATCAGCAAATTGGGTGGCGATGTGAGTCAAATGGTGAGTGGGCCTGTGGCGGCTGCCTTGAAATCAGCACACCAATCCGCCTAATTCAACGCTTTATTTGATAAGACCATGGCACTGCTCATCACCGACGAATGTATCAATTGCGACGTGTGCGAGCCCGAGTGCCCGAACGACGCGATTTACATGGGTGAAGAGATTTACGAGATAGATCCGCACAAGTGCACCGAGTGCGTGGGTCATTTTGACGAGCCGCAGTGTGTGCAAGTCTGCCCTGTGGCGTGTATTCCGCTGAACCCACAGTTTGTAGAGTCACAAGAAAAGCTGTGGGATAAATACCGGCGTTTGACCTCCGAAAAAGCGCTCGAAATAGCGATCGAACAAACTAAGGCGTAGGTAAGTCAGTCGGCGAATCCACAGGCTTTGCTAAATGTGCTGGTTTCGGCAACTTGGGCCTGGGTGGCTTGCTGGTGTGAACAATCATGGTGGCTTTTTCCATGTCGCCACTCAAAAAATCGGGCAAAGCTTTTAGCGAACGGGTAATGCCGTCATCAATCAACTGGCGCTGCTCTGGCGATGGCTTTTTCAGCACCCAGTTCAGCACTTCAGCCTTCACACCTGGGTGGCCAATACCAACGCGAAGCCGCCAGTAGTCGGCACTTCCCAGCTGTGCATGGATGTCTTTGAGGCCATTGTGACCCGCGTGGCTGCCGCCAAATTTCATTTTTTGTTGACCCGCTGCAACATCAAGCTCGTCATGCACCACCAAAATTTCTTCGGGTTTGATTTTGAAGAATTTTGCCAAGGCTGATACAGATTTGCCCGACAAGTTCATGAAAGTTTGCGGTTGCAACAGCCAAATGGTTTGTCCGTCTACAACCGTACGTGCCACGTAGCCATGGTAGCTTTTGTCCATGCTGAGTGTGACTTTGAGCTGGCTCGCCAATTCATCAATCCACCAAAAACCGGCGTTGTGCCTCGTGGCGGCGTAATCTGGGCCGGGGTTGCCTAGGCCTACGAAAAGTTTGATCATGAATGAGATTATCGGGGTAAAAAAAAGCCCACCGAAGTGGGCTTTTGCATGAAAAGATAGCTTGAAACTTAATTAAAAAGCTTAACTTACTTCTTTGCTGGAGCTTTGGCTGCTGGCTTGGCGCCGGCTTTCGCTGCTTTAGCGTCTGCTGCTGGATCAGCAACCACGACTTCAGGAGCAGCCACAACGACAACAGACACCAACACTGGGTTTTTTACACCGTGGGTGACTGCAGACACGCCTTTTGGCAAGGTGATGTCGTTCAAGTGCAATGAAGAGCCCTTCTTCAAACCGCTCAAATCAACGGCGATGAATTCTGGCAAGTCAGCTGGGAGGCAAGACACCAAGATTTCAGTCAACACATGGTTGGCGATGCAGTTTTCAGTTTTTACCGCTGGTGATAACTCATCACCACTGTAGTGCAATGGCACTTTCATGGTGAGCTTGTGATCGGCTTCAACGCGTTGGAAGTCGATGTGCAAGACGAGTTGCTTGAAGGGGTGGTATTGCACGTCGCGCAGCAACACTTTGCTGCCTTTGCCGTCTTTTTCCATGTCCAAAATAGCAGAATGGAACGCTTCTTTTTTCAAGGCGTGCCACAGTGCATTGTGGTCAAGTTCGACGAGCTCTGGCTTGCCAGAACCGCCGTAAATGATGCCCGGTGTGCGACCGGAGATACGCAGACGGCGGCTCGCACCCGTGCCCTGCTTTGCGCGCTCAAAAGCGACGAATTTCATAATTAACTCCTAGACAAG
>JAYSZH010000049.1:0-4912 GCA_043738155.1 Polaromonas sp.
TGGTAAAAATACCACCATCTTTGTTGCTGTCAGAGTAGCCCAGCATGATGTCTTGCTCGCCACCGCTGCGTTGTACTTGCTGCACCATGCCTGTCAACGCGTAAAACTCACGCATGATGGGCGCGGCGTTGCGTAAATCTTCGATGGTTTCAAACAGCGGTACGACGATCAAGTCGTGGTGGGCTTGTTTGTCCAAAGTACCGCGCATCAAACCGACTTCTTTTTGCAGCAGCAAAACTTCCAGCAAATCGCTCACAGTTTCTGTGTGGCTGATGATGTAGTGGCGAATGGCGTGGTGGCCATAGCGCTGACGCATGGTTTTGGCAGCTTCGAAAATGGCCAATTCACCTTGGGTATGTTCGGAATAAGTGGCATCCAGCACACGCAACGGCCTCGCGTCATTGAGTAATTTGACTAAAAGATCTCGCTTGGCTTGTTCGTTTAAGCCAGAGTAATTGGACTCTAAACGCGCCACCGCCAGCAGCTCGGCGACAACTTCTTCGTGTTTGTCAGAGCTTTGGCGCAAATCCACCGTTGCCAAGTGAAAGCCAAAGACTTCGACAGCGCGAATCAAGGGGTGCAAACGCTGGCTTACCAAAGCTTCACCGTGGTTGTTTTGCAGCGAAGCTTGAATCGTGCGCAGGTCGGCTAAAAAATCTTCAGCCTGTTTGTACGGGTTTTGCGGCGCAACAGCATGCCGTGCTGCATCGCCGCCTGTCATGTCTTTCAAATTCGCGGCCAAGCGTGCATACACGCCAGTCAAAACACGGCGGTAGGGCTCGTCTTTGCGGTGCTCGTTGGTGTCTGGCGATTGCTCTGCCAACGCTTTCATGGGCTCTGACAAAGGCACCAAAATCGATGACATGGACAATTCAGAACCTAAAAAATGCACTTCCGTCAAATAAAACCGCAACACCATCTCGGCCTGGCGGCGCAGGGCGTATTGCAGAGTTTGGGCGCTGACATTGGGGTTGCCATCGCGGTCGCCGCCTATCCATTGGCCCATGCGTAAAAAGCTGTGCACCGGCTGGTTGCCCAAGGATTGCTCGAGTTCTGCATAGAGCTTAGGAATTTCACGCAAAAATGTGGATTCGTAATAGCTCAGCGAGTTTTCAATCTCATCCATCACGGTGAGCTTGGAGTAGCGCAGCAAACGTGTTTGCCACAGCTGCATCACACGGGAGCGGAGTTGTAATTCGTTGGCACTCAGCTCTTTGGGTGTCAGGGCGTCTTTAGCACTGCCGTTCGCCAAGCTGCGCATTTTGATGTCATCTCGCGCCGTGAGCAGTTGTGCAATATCCCGCTCTGCATCCAAAATGCTCTTGCGTTGCACTTCGGTCGGATGCGCCGTTAAAACAGGGGAAACATGGCTTTTTGCCAAAGTGTGTGAGATGGTTTTGGGCGTGATGCCAGCCCAGCGCAGGCGCGCCAAGGCCACTTCAATGCTGCCTTCTTGTGTGTCGCCCACACGTTCATGCACCTCGCGGCGGCGAATGTGGTGCCTGTCTTCCGCTAAATTGGCCAAATGGCTGAAATAGGTAAAAGCGCGAATCACGCTCACCGTTTGATCGCCCGACAAGCTTTTGAGCAGTTTTTTGAGCGTTTTGTCGGCGGTGTGGTCTTCATCGCGCCTGAAAGCGACGGACAATTTGCGAATTTGCTCGATCAACTCATAGGCGGCTGCGCCTTCTTGTTCCCGAATCACATCGCCTAAAATTCGTCCCAGCAAGCGAATATCTTCGACCAAAGGTCTCTCGTTCAGCTTTTGCTTGGAAAGGGATGGCGATTTAGCAGATTCGGAAAGTTCGGAAGGTTTAGATTTTTTAAGAGTTTGTGTTTTCATGGTTGTTATAGATGCTAGCATCAAAACTAGGGTGTATTTACCTGTAGATTACCAATGAGTTCCCAATATAAAACCCAGTATGCAAAATACAAGCCAACTACCGTTATTGAATATCACCATCGCCACCCGCGAAAGCCGCCTTGCGATGTGGCAGGCCGAGCACGTGAAAACTTTGCTAGAAGGCCGTGGTCACACCGTCAAACTGCTGGGGATGACGACCATGGGCGACCAAATTTTGGACCGCTCACTCAGCAAAGTGGGTGGCAAAGGCTTGTTTGTGAAAGAGCTGGAAACCGCGTTGGACGATGGTTCGGCAGACATTGCCGTGCATTCGCTCAAAGACGTGCCCATGGATTTGCCTGATGGCTTTGCTTTGGCTTGTGTGATGGAACGTGAAGACCCGCGTGACGCTTTCATCTCCAACAACTACGCCAATTTAGCCGCTTTGCCGCTGGGCGCCACGGTGGGTACGTCTAGCCTGCGCCGTGTGGTTTTGCTCAAAGCATTGCGTCCTGATATGAAAATTGTCCCGCTACGAGGCAATTTAGACACGCGCTTGCGCAAACTCGACGAAGGCCAGTTTGACGCGATTATTTTGGCCGCGGCAGGCTTAAAACGACTAGGTTTGGCGCAGCGCATCCGTGCGGTTTTTGAGACAACTGAGATGCTGCCAGCTGCGGGGCAGGGTGCTTTGGGCATTGAAATCAAGGCAAATAGGGCGGATTTGGTGGCTGCATTGGCACCTTTGGCGCATTTGCCGTCTTGGATGGCGGTTTCTGCCGAGCGAGCGGTCAGCCGTGCCATGGGTGGTAGTTGCTCTATGCCCTTGGCGGCACATGCCGTGTGGGATGGGGTGCATTTGCGGTTGAATGCGGCTTGGGGTGAGCCTGAGGAAGAGAAAACATCCGCAACAAGCAAAATTAGCGAAACAAGCGATTTAGTCACAGCAAATCTAAGCCATGTTGCGGGCGACATTGAAGCGGCTACGGCAATGGGCGAGCAGGTCGCTATCAAGCTTTTAGCTGGCGGTGCGCGCAAATACATCAAATTAGCCGAATAAGCTGCCCGTTCCTCATGAAAGTCATCGTGACCCGCCCGCGCTTAGAGGCCGATGCGTGGGTCAAGCAACTGCGAGATTTGCACTTGGATGCGGTCGCGCTGCCGTTGATTCACATAGGCACACAGCAGGATAATGACGACGTTAAGAAGGCTTGGCAGAACTTGCACCAATACCGTGCCATCATGTTTGTGAGCAGCAATGCAGTACGTCATTTTTACCCCATAAATACACCTCTAGCCGGCGATTTTATTGCTTATACAGCTATTAAAAATATAGCAAATTTAGACAATTTGATATCTTCCACAAAACTGCCAAGAATGTGGGCGACAGGTCCGGGTACGCGCGAAGCTTTGCTAGCGCAGGCTGTACCAAGCGATTTGATTGATTCACCCGCTTCAGATGCTGCACAGTTTGACTCAGAAGCACTGTGGGCTATCGTCAAAAACCAGGTCAAACCGGGCGACAAAGTGCTGATTGTGCGAGGAAGATCGCAAGGTTTAACCGATGCCAAAGGTGCGGAATCCGAAAAAATGAATGGCCGCCCTTGGCTGGCAGACCAGTTGACGGCAGCTGGGGTGCAGGTGGATATCGTGATCAGCTACGAGCGCAGCGTGCCTGCTTTTGATGCTGCAGAGTTGGCATTGATGCGTCATGCCAGCACAGATCAGTCGGTTTGGTTGCTCAGCAGCTCAGAAGCCATTGCCAATTTGGTCACGATTTCTGGCTTAGTCTTAGACTTAAATTGGTCAAACGCCAGAGCCATCGCCACCCACCCGCGCATCGCGAAGGCCGCTAGAAACGCTGGATTTGGTGTTGTTTACGAGTCACGCCCACTCTTAGCCGAGGTGGCGGCTTCTATAGAATCTCTGCTATGAGTGATATTTCCAAGCAAGAAGACCCTAGCAGTGCAGACGCTTTGACAGCGGCCAGCCCTACTGTAGCGCCCGCAGTTGTTGCAAATACTGTGCCCAGCACGGGGGCTAAAACAGGGTTTAACATTGGATTTTCTAAGTTTTTCACTATATTTATAGTGGCAGCTTTGGCAATATCTATGCTGGCTAGCTTTTATTTATGGCGTAAATTGACGAATATGCAAGAGCATCTGGCCAGACAGAGCGCCGATGCCACCAATTTAAGCGTGGAAGCCCGTAGTTTGGCCAAAAATGCGCAAGACGTGGCCAGGGAAGCGTCTGCCAGATCGTCTTTGAACGAAACACGGCTGAGTGAAGTCGCCCTGCAACGCAGCCAGCTGGACGAGTTGATGCAGAGTTTGTCCCGTTCACGCGATGAAAACTTGGTGGTTGATGTGGAGTCTGCCCTGCGCTTGGCGCAGCAGCAGGCGCAATTAACAGGCAGTGTAGAGCCGCTTTTGGCCGCTTTAAAAACGGCTGACCAGCGTTTGGCCAGAGCGGCCCAACCCCGTCTCAATGCCGTTCGCAGAGCGCTAGCCAGTGATACCGACAAAATCAAATCAGCAGCGGTGACGGATATCCCTAGTTTGCTTGTCAAATTAGACGAAATCAGCCGTTTGGTGGAAGATTTGCCTGTACTGAACACGGTGACAGCGGTGCAAAGGGTTGAAAAGCCAAGTACGCCGTTGAACACACCTTTTAAAGCGGATGGTTCTAAATCTGCAACAACACCTACAAACGAAGATGCAGATTGGAAGACTGGTTTTCAAAGCTTCATGAAACGCAATTGGCAAATTGTGCGTTCTGAACTTGCGAAATTGGTACGCGTCAGCCGCATTGAAAACCCAGACGCTGTGCTGCTGTCCCCCGAGCAAACCTATTTTTTACGTGAAAATTTAAAACTCAAAATTCTCAACGTAAGGCTTGGCTTGCTTGGTCGGCAAATTCAGTCTGCCAAATCTGACCTGGCCTCAGTGGCCGACGATGTGCGCAAATACAGCGACCCTACTTCCAAACAAGCGCAGACGCTGCAAAGCGCGTTGTCACTGGTGCAAACACAGTTGGGCAATGCGTCTATACCTGCGCTTGATTCATCTT
>JAYSZH010000050.1:0-4900 GCA_043738155.1 Polaromonas sp.
GGAAATTTGGTATCGTTCGTTTGGGCTCAATTGGGTATAGGTCATGCGCATCTTTCAGACTGGCTGGTCAAAAAAGATAGCATCCTATCCCTTTTGAGCATACCTCTTCATAAGTTGCGCACTTCGTACTTGAATCTGCCTAAGCATATTTATTGCCTTAAATTCAAAAATCTAAGCCTGTGCCTCAGCCTCTGGCCACAAACTGGGGAAGTAAAACCGCAGTGCGTGGAAAGGTACGCCAAAAATGAGTTTGCCTTTTGGCGTGTCTGAGCGCACCAAACCACGCTGTTCTAGCGCAGGCAGTAAGCTATCCGCAGTCCGCGAACCTAAACCTGTGATTTGCTTAAACTCACCGCGCGTCATAGGGCCCGATGTAAAAAGCATATACAAGGCTAATTCGGCTTCCATACGGATACCACTGCCGGGTTGCGACGATTCAAACGCCAAACATGCTTTGATTCTGTTGCGAATGGTCTGCATATTAAGCATCGTCGCCATAAACCGCGCTTGATCAATGCAAACGTCCAAGAAATAATCAATAAACTCGATCAAGCGCTTTTCGCTCAAATTGCCACGACCATCCAAATCACCATGGCGCGGCATATCGGCCTGTGCAAGCCGTTTGTAATACTCACCTTGCGTACGAGCAAAGCCGCGCAATGGCGACCACACGCCGTTGGTCAGCCCCATACTTTGCAGCAGCACGTGCGAATGCAAGCGTGTAACGCGGCCATTTCCGTCTGGGAAAGGATGAATCCAAGCCAGCCTATGGTGCGCTGCGGCCACTGCAAGCACGGCTAGCTCGCCCATACGCGTTGTTTTGTAAACCTCTGAAAAGCGATACATAAACATAGGCACGCTGCTTGCTGCGGGCGCTTCATGGTTGCCCACACGTACCTCGCGTGTGCGAAGTGCTCCAGGCAGCATCGCGTAATCTAACTCACTGTTTGTTGGGTCTTTAATGATGCAATCGGCCTCTGGCAGATGCTCAAAAAGCTGGGTGTGCAAAGCGCACACCACATCAGGCGCGAACAAACTTCGCCAATCAGCACCTGCATAGGCCGTTTCAGCCCAAAGCTCCGCATCCATATGCGCCAGCGCCATTCGTTGCTTACGCTGAATGTCTGCGTCTGATGAAAACTGCTTTTTCAAAGCGCTTTCTAGCTGGCTGGGCAGCGTGTGCTGTCCTTCAATTTTGTTGGTGTAATAAGAATTCATCCCGCGCAGTAATTGCGCCAGTGGCTTCATCACTGAAGGATCCGCCCTCCCAGTCACTTGATGCGCAACGCTAAGCAAGGTGTGCGCTTTTTCTAACAAGCCATGCGCTGCAGCTTCGCTGGGAAGCAAAGGTTCAAACTGATGTGACTGATCGTAGAGCAGTGTCATGCATCATATTTTGCCACAATTCTAATCATATTGCGGATTATTTTGCGAATGTTAATAATATAATTTTTCTTTTATTTTCAATAACTTAAAAAAGAAATTGTAAATTATTTTGCGGATTACTATGCAAATTAATTTACGTAAAATAAACGCCATCACCTCAACCGCTTCACCAAACTAGACGTATCCCAGCGCTGACCGCCCATGGCTTGCACGTCGGCATAGAACTGGTCGACCAAAGCCGTGACTGGCAGCCTAGCGCCGTTGCGTTTTGATTCGTCTAGCACTAGCCCAAGGTCTTTACGCATCCAATCAACCGCGAAGCCGAAGTCAAACTTGTCCGCCACCATGGTTTTGCCACGGTTGTCGAGTTGCCAGCTTTGGACTGCGCCTTTACCAATGACGTCTAGCACCAAGTTCACGTCCAAGCCCGCTTTTTGTCCGAAAGCGATGGCCTCCGACAAGCCTTGCACGAGGCCGGCGATGCAAATTTGGTTCACCATCTTGGTCAGCTGCCCCGCCCCTGCCTCGCCCATGCGGGTGAAGGCGCGGGAGAATGCCATGGCGGTGGGTTGTACGGCGTCAAAAGCGGCTGGGTCACCGCCGCACATCACCGTGAGCAAGCCGTTTTGTGCGCCAGCCTGCCCGCCAGACACAGGTGCATCGATAAAATGCAAGCCCGCAGCCTGTGCCGCCGCATACAGTTCACGCGCAATATTGGCTGATGCGGTGGTGTGGTCTACCAAAATAGCACCCCTTTTCATCCCAGCCAGCGCCCCATCAGCACCGAGAATGACGCTTCGCAAATCGTCGTCATTGCCGACGCAGCAAAACACGACGTCTGCATCTTTTACTGCCAATTTAGGAGTCAAACCGTGCGTAGCCGACGTGTATTCGGCACAAAACGCTATAGATTTTGCAGTAGAACGGTTGTAAACCGCAACACTGTGCCCCGCCAAATGCAAATGTCCCGCCATGGGATAGCCCATCACACCTAGGCCTAGGAAGGCGACTTTTTTAGATGGCGTAGATTCGTAGATTTTGGAGTTGGTAGATGACATGGTGGACAATCGGCTATAGATGAACAGCTTAAATAATAAACGATACCTAGGCCGAATAGCCGTCGGGTGCGCACTTCTTTGCATAGGCTTGGCAGCGGGCGCGCAAGAGCTACAAACGCCCGAGCCATTGGCAGTAAAAATGCCGGAAGTACCAGCAGCAGCCGTCACGGCAGAGGAAACTAAAACCGAAGTCATAAAAACTGAAGAGACAGTCATCCAAGAAACCAAAAGCGAAGGAATTGTCGGTTTAGCGTCCTATTACGCCGCTAAATTCCACGGTAGACGCACAGCCAGCGGTGAAAGATTCAACTCAAAAATGCTGACAGCCGCGCATCTCAGCTTGCCATTTGGTACGCTGTTGAAGGTGACGAATTTGCGGAACATGAAATCCGTCATCGTCCGCGTGAACGACCGTGGCCCGCATGTGCGCGGGCGAATTGTCGATTTGTCCAGAGCAGCGGCAGAGCTGATCGGTATGCGGCACACCGGCACAGCCCGTGTTGAGCTGGAAATCCTTACAAAATAGGTTTAAACACTAGCGTTTAATTTAGCAACTTCGCCCGCTTCAATGGTGATGATGCGCTCGCACCGCGCTGCAATGGCGGGATCGTGGGTTACCAACACCAGCGTCGTGCCTAATTCGGCATTCAGCTCAAACATCAGCTTCATGATGCTCTCCCCCGTGGCATGGTCCAGGCTACCTGTGGGCTCATCGGCAAGCAAAACAGAAGGTTGCACCACAAAAGCGCGGGCTAGGGCAACGCGCTGCTGTTCACCGCCGCTCAGGGTTTTGGGGTAAGCGTTCAAACGGCTGCTGAGGCCAACGCGGGCTAGCATCTCGCTCGCGGCTTTGCGGGCATCTTTGCGGCCAGCCAGCTCTAAGGGCAGCATCACGTTTTCTAGGGCACTGTAGTTGCCCATGAGCTGGAAGCTTTGGAAGACGAATCCGACGCTTTGGGCTCTCAATAAAGCACGCTGATCTTCATCAACCGCAAAAATATCTTGCCCGCGCAGGCGAACTGTGCCTTTGCTGGGTGTGTCCAAGCCCGCAATGATGGACAATAAGGTACTTTTGCCAGAACCGGACGCACCCACGATGGCGCAGGTTTCCTTGGCAGCCAGCTGGAAATCAATATCGCGCAAAATATCCAGAGTTCCGGTTGAATCGGTGACGGACTTAAAAATGTGCTCTACGGCAATAATGGCTGAGCTTATTGACGCTTTTTCGGAATCTTTCATGCAACTACTTTCTCGATTGACAGTCATTTTTCTAGCACTGCACATGGTGGCTGCACCTGCGTTTAGCAAGACCGCTGATGTAAAAGCCAAGTCTACTGTGCAGCCCGCTCGGATTTTGGTCGTGGGCGACTCGCTCAGTGCTGAGTATGGCCTAAAGCGTGGCAGTGGCTGGGTGGCGCTGCTGGAAAACCGCTTGGCTGAATCGGTTAATTGGAATGAAAAACCCAGAAAAAATGCTACTAATACTATAACATCGCAGGCAATAAACACGCCGGCTACAGCCGAAAACACCTCTAAAATTGCACCTGATTTTACTGTGATTAATGCCAGTATCAGCGGTGACACAACATCAGGCGGCCGCTCACGTCTCGCACCGCTGATTGACCTACATCATCCCACCCACATCATCATCGAACTGGGGGCAAACGATGCTTTGCGCGGTTTACCCGTGGCGAAAACCGAAGAAAATTTAACAGCCATGGTGCAAACCGCGTTGAAATCAAAGGCAAAAGTGTTGTTGGTCGGCATTCAAATTCCGCCCAATTACGGTGCAGAATTCACCAAACAGTTCACAGCCACCTACCCCAAGGTGGCAAAAGCCAATAAAGTGGGATTGGTGCCATTTATGTTAGCTGGCGTTGCCGATTCGCCAGATTTTGCAAAACTTTTCCAGGCTGACCGCATTCACCCCACCGAGGCGGCGCAAGCGCGGATTTTGGCCAACATTTGGCCTGAACTACAAAAACAACTAAAAAAGTAAGTTTGCCTCATGAGTTTGACTTCTATCCCCGCAGCTGAAGCGCTGCAACAATTAGACAGCTTCAACACCATCATCGACGCCCGCACAGAGGCCGAGTTTGCCGAAGACCACCTGCCCGCCTCGCTGAATTGGCCTACGCTGAACAACGCCCAGCGCATTGAAGTGGGCACCATGTACAAGCAAATCAACGCGTTTGAGGCGAAAAAGCGCGGTGCTGCGATGGCGGCTGCGAATATATCGGCACACATCAGCGCCCATGTGGTCGACAAACCACGCGACTGGAAACCGCTGACCTACTGCTGGCGAGGCGGCAAGCGCAGTGGTTCGTTATCACTGATTTTGAGTGAAATCGGCTTCCAAGTGCGTATCATTGAAGGTGGCTACAAAGCTTTCAGAGCTGCGCTGGTAGAAGATATCCCGCGCTTGGTCGAACGGCTGAGCTTCACCGTTATCTGTG
>JAYSZH010000051.1:0-2003 GCA_043738155.1 Polaromonas sp.
CGCCTTGTCCACCGTGTCGACGAAGGGCAGGCGCACATGCCGCGGCTGCATCTCAAACTGCGCCAAAATAGCGTTGCCAAAAGTCTCAGCGGTGATGCCAGTGCCATCGGAGATAAAGAAAACGGTGCGGTCGGACATGGTTGTACAGATTTAATGGATGAAATATGGCTATAGCCGGCGTATTTGTTACCTAAGGCGCTATAAGAAGTATAGTAATTTGATTTTCAGTACGTTTTGGACAAATTTTACGCTGCTGACCCTACAATAACGCTAGTTTCCCCAAATTCTTCATGCAAGCCGTTTTGACTCTTTCCAAGCTACAAAATCAACAACAAAAGCACGCCATCTGCGGATATGAGCCTGCTTGCATGACTTTGCCCGTTGCAACAACGCGGCACATCCGGTTTTTAAACTCTGGAGCTTCCCCATGTCTACACTCTTTAGCCCGACCGCCCTGGTCGTTCCGTTTGAGAACTTGAGAAACGCTGACGTCGAGTCGGTTGGCGGTAAAAACGCCAGTCTGGGCGAGATGATTTCGCAACTTCCAACGGGCGTGCGCGTTCCGACCGGGTTTGCAACCACCGCCCATGCCTTCCGCGAGTTTTTGAAACTCGGCGGTTTGGATGACAAAATCAATGCTTTGCTGAACGCGCTCAACACCGAAGATGTGCGTGATTTGGCCAAAGTGGGGGCGCAGATTCGCGCCATGGTTGAGGCGCAGCCGTTTTCGCCTGAGTTAGACGCTGCTATTCGCGGCGCTTTTATCACTTTGCAAGGCGGAAATGCTGAAGCTTCGTTTGCAGTTCGTTCGTCTGCCACGGCAGAGGATTTGCCGGACGCCTCGTTCGCCGGTCAGCAAGAAAGCTTTTTGAACGTGGTCGGTATCGACACCGTGCTGCACAAAATCAAAGAAGTGTTTGCCTCGCTGTACAACGACCGCGCGATTTCGTACCGCGTCCACAAAGGCTTTGCCCATGCTGATGTGGCTTTGAGCGCCGGTATTCAGCGCATGGTGCGCTCGGACAAAGGCGCAGCGGGCGTGATGTTCACGATGGATACCGAGTCGGGCTTTGACCAGGTCGTTTTCATCACCTCCAGCTACGGCTTGGGTGAAACCGTGGTGCAGGGCTCAGTGAATCCAGACGAATTTTATGTCCACAAGCCGATGCTGGCAGCCGGTAACCGTGCGGTGATTCGTCGCAATTTGGGTTCCAAGCAGATTCAAATGGAATTTGCCAGCGCGGCTGAAAAAGCGGCATCGGGCAAATTGGTCAAAACGACCGATGTACCGATTGATTTGCGCAACCGCTATTCGTTGACGGATGCGGAAGTCGAACAATTGGCCAAGTACGCCATGATCATTGAGGCGCATTACGGCCGTGCGATGGACATTGAGTGGGGCAAGGACGGCTTGGACGGCCACATATACATCCTGCAGGCGCGGCCTGAAACAGTGAAAAGCCAAAGCGCTGGAAAAGCTGAGTTGCGCTACAAGCTGAAGGGTTCAAGTGCGATTTTGGCGCAAGGTCGAGCGATTGGTCAAAAAATCGGCACCGGCCGCGTGCGTTTGGTGCACAGCATTGACGAGATGGACCAGGTGCAGCTGGGCGATATTCTGGTCACCGACATGACGGACCCGAACTGGGAACCTGTGATGAAGCGTGCCAGCGCCATCGTCACCAACCGAGGTGGCCGCACCTGCCACGCCGCCATCATTGCGCGTGAATTGGGTATTGCCGCCGTCGTGGGCTGTGGTGACGCCACCGAAATGCTGAAAGACGGTACGCTGGTCACGGTGAGCTGCGCAGAAGGTGACACCGGTTTCATCTACGACGGCTTGCTGGAAACCGAGGTGACCGAAGTACAGCGCGGCGTGATGCCGGAGATCAAAACCAAAATCACGATGAATATCGGCAACCCGCAGCTGGCTTTTGACTTTTGCCAATTGCCGAACGCCGGCGTGGGCTTGGCGCGTTTGGAATTCATCATCAATAACAACATTG
>JAYSZH010000052.1:0-4888 GCA_043738155.1 Polaromonas sp.
GGCGCGCCCGTTGTTTTGCCATCGCCGCGCCAGTCAGCCGCGATGATGAGGCGGTTCGCAAAAAACGCCTCTGAGAGCACATCCACCACGAACTGGTACGACGCCGCCACGTCCATCCAGCCGTGCATCAAGACAAGCGGAGGAAGTGGCGAGGCAGTGTCGCCCCACACGAGCACGTGGTAATTCATGGTGCGAATTGGTATAAATTCGCTTCTAGGGGTTCTTTTTACGGTGTACATTGGAAGTTCTGAAGAGGAATCTGCAAGATTGCTTTTGTTGTCATGAAGCATGGCAACATCATAAAGAAAATAAAGAGGCAAAGATGGCTAAAAGCAAGGACGTGAGTCAACTACAAGACAGCTACAGCGCACTTCACAGCCAATTTGGTTGGCAAGTGCCCGAAGATTTCAACATCGCTCAGGCTTGCTGCACCCGCTGGGCAAAGCAAACACCGCATGCGGTGGCGATTCGGGAGCACGCTTCTGGTCAATCTTTAGCAAAATCAAAGACTTACACATATTTGCAGCTGCAGCAAGCGGCGAATACCCTGTCTGCCAAGCTCGCACATCAAGGCGTGAAACGCGGTGACCGCGTCGCCATCGTGCTGCCGCAGCGTTTTGAAACGGCAGTTGCCTACATGGCGGTACTGCAAATGGGGGCGATTGCCGTGCCGCTGTCCATGCTGTTTGGTCCAGACGCGCTGGAATACCGCATCAACGATTCAGACGCCGTCGTCGCCTTGGTGGATGAGGTGTCAGAGCCCGCTTTGCGTCAAATTCAGTCAAATTGCCCTAAATTGGTATCAATTATGCCTCTAGCCGGCGTATTTGTTGCCTCAGCAGCTATTAAAAGTATAGCAAAAAGCAAACACAGCGTTGTCACGAAAGCCGATGAAGGCGCGATTTTGATCTACACCAGCGGCACAACGGGCCCGCCAAAAGGCGCTTTGATTCCGCATCGGGCGTTGATGGGCAACTTGACCGGCTTTGTTTGCAGTCAAAACTGGTTTGGCTTCGACGGTAAGACAAATAAATCATCCAACGCCATCTTCTGGAGCCCCGCAGACTGGGCGTGGACGGGTGGCTTGATGGATGCGCTGCTGCCAACGCTGTACTTTGGCCGCGAAATCATCGCGTTCAACGGCAGATTCAGCCCAGAAGCGACGTTTGAACTGTTGCAAACCCAGCGCGTCACCCACACCTTCCTCTTCCCCACGGCGCTCAAAGCCATGCTGAAAGCTGTCCCCGAGCCGAAAAAGCACTACAAATTGCGTCTAGAAGCCATCATGAGCGCGGGTGAGGCCGTGGGTGATGCGGTTTACGACTATTGCCGCGACAAATTGGGCGTGGTGGTGAATGAGATGTTCGGTCAAACAGAAATCAACTACATCGTCGGGAATTGCGCCGTCAAATATCCGAGTAAAGCGAATAGCATGGGAAAACCGTATCCCGGCCACAACGTCGCGGTGATTGACGACGACGGCAATATCTGCCCAGACGGCGTGCCGGGCGACGTGGCGGTGAACCGCTTTGACATCCACGGCCAGCCCGACCCGATTTTTTTCTTGGGCTACTGGAAAAACGAAGCCGCCACGAAAGCTAAATTTACGGGTAGAAATGGGGAGGATAATTGGTGCAGAACCGGCGATTTAGCCACGCGGGATGCCGACGGCTACCTTTGGTACTCTGGCCGCGCAGACGACGTTTTCAAAGCAGCCGGCTACCGCATTGGCCCTAGTGAAATCGAAAACTGCCTCGTCAAACACCCCGCAGTCGCCAACGCCGCTGTGGTGCCCAAACCCGATGCCGAGCGCGGTGCGGTGGTCAAAGCGTATGTGGTTTTAGCAGCAGGTTATGCAGAGAAATATGGCATTTCAGACGGTAAAAATACTATAAATACTATAATTGCTATAAATTTAATAGCTAATAAAGCAATAAATACGCCGGCTATAGGCATAAAAAGCACTAAAAATGGGGTTTTTACTGAAAAAACGCTGATTTTAGAGCTGCAAGCCCATGTCAAAGCCCTTTTAGCACCCTACGAGTACCCCAAAGAGATTGAATTCATTGATGCACTGCCGATGACGACGACCGGCAAAGTGCAACGGCGGGTGCTGCGGCTGCAGGAGGAGGAAAGGGCAGTCAGCCGTGGGCTTCAACGATAGCACGCAAGTGCGCTTCACTCATTTGCATCGCCGATACCAAGACTTTGGCACTCGTGATGTCGGTCATCACCAGGCGTTGCACCGTGTCGCCATTGCCGTACATGGCTAAACTGAGAACGGCACTGACCCAAAAGAGGGAGCCATCGGCTCTGACCATCTGCAACTCGCAGCTTTGTCTATCGCCACTTGACTTGATAAGTTTACGGCACAGATAGTAGGTGTCTTGGAATTCTTTGTTGATGTAACGGCTGATGCGCTGACCCACCAGGCAGCTGCGTGTCTCACCCAGCAGCTCGGCAGTGGCCAGGTTGGCTTCCAAAATGATGTTCAACTCATTCACCGTGCAATAGCTGACGGGAGCCAGGTCATAGAGGTCAAAATACCGCGCCTGCATCGCCACCAGCTGCAACTGCGTTTGCCTGAGCGTTTCGTTTTGCATTTCAAGCTCGATTTGATGCACTTGCAGCTCATGCAGCATTTTGAGCACCTGCGTAGGCGGCATGGAAGCCAAGCCTTCCTTGGTCAAAGCCATCTTTTCGCTAAGCTGCTCCTCGGCCTCAATACGCAGAGCCAATTTTGCTGCGTCACTTAATGCGTCGCTGGGTGTGACTTTTTTCATATATTCCATTGTGCGCTAATCAAGCCTGCGTTACAACTATATCTTTGGTACGCTCGGTTGTTGCAATTGCATACATATGACCCGATTCGTTCAGCAAAGCGGTGGATGTCAACGACACCTCCTTCACCGAGCCGTCTTTGGCGATGCGCTGGGTGAGGTAGGGCTCCAGCGTCTCTGCTTGGCTCAGTTGATGCACTTTGACCAAGGCCGATTCTTGCAGTGCTTTGGGGATGCGGTCGCGCACGTTCATGGCGAGCGCCTCCACTTCGGTCCAGCCATACATTCTGGTTGCGCCGGGGTTCCAGGCGATGATGCGCCCCACCAGGTCTTGCACAGTGATGGCGTCATGCGCGTCGCGCACCACCACGGCCAGGCGCAGCAGCTCGTTGGCTTTGTGCAAAGCTTCGCGGGTGCGCACAATTTCGGTAATGTCTACAAAAGTAATCACCGCGCCCTCGATCACGTTGTCCAGTGTGCGGTAGGGCAAGATGTGCATGGTGTAGCTTTTAGACTCCAGCGTTTGCACATCAATCTCTTTGGGTATCAAGGTTCGCAGCACCTCTTGCACGTCCGCCACCAGCTGGTCGTAGCCCTTCAAATTGGAGACAATATGCCCGATAGGGCGGCCCACATCGCTCAAAATCAGGTTGATGATGCGCATCGCCGCTGGGGTGAAGCGCAAAATACGCAGGTTAAAGTCCACAAAAATAGTGCCAATACCGGTGCCCGCCAGCAGGTTGTTCATGTCGTTGTTGGCACGTGAGAGGTCAGTCACCTTGGTTTGCAGCTCGGTGTTGACGGTGGCCAGCTCTTCGTTGATGGATTGCATTTCCTCCTTCGAGGTTTCCAGCTCCTCGTTGGTGGACTGCAGCTCTTCGTTGACAGACTGCATTTCTTCGTTGGACGATTTGAGCTCTTCGTTGGAGGTTTCCAGCTCCTCATTGGTGGCGTGCAGGAACTCTTCTTTTGCTTGCAGCTCTTCGTTGAGTTCAGCTATTTTCGCGTTGACGTCACCCGGGATGCTTGTTGGTAAGGTCACCACGGCGCTGGGCAGGATGGGCGGGGAGGGTGCTATTTCTAGCGTGACTAAAAACAGCGGCGATTCAAGCGCGCCCGCAGCACCTGCCACCACCGGGCAAATACTGAGGTTGACCAAAGAGTGGTGGCCGTTGGTTTTGACACGCAAACCCAGGCACTGCGTGCGCTCTTTGGTGTTTGCCGTCTTGTGCAGCGCGGTCGTTAAATCGCGCCGCAAGCCATCGCGGGCCATTTTTAAGATGTTGTTGATACCCGCATCTCCTGGCGATGGTTCTAAAAACATGCCCGCGCGGCCATGCAGGTAAAGAATATCGCCTTGGCCATTGACCAGTGCGGCTACAGGTGCCAGCTGTTGCAAGAGCGACTGCTCGGTCAATTCGCGCAATGACAATTTCGCCGGGTGCGACATTTTCCCGGTATGTGGAGGTTGATCGGCGTCTTTGAGCATCAAGGGGGGTAAAAATCGCCCCAAAGCGGCACGCCGCGTCCCCTGAAAGTCTTCATTGCGCTGGTAGGCCTTGCTTTTGCGGTCTATCACCGTAAACAGACTGCCCAATTCGCCGATGGTCTCCGAGGTGCCCAAAAACAGCATGCCACGCGCTTGCAAGGCGTAATGGAAGAGGGTGATGAGCTTCTTTTGCAGGTCCGAGTCAAAATAAATCAGCAAATTGCGGCAGCAAATCAGGTCGAGCTTTGAAAACGGCGGGTCTTTGATCACGTCATGCTCAGAAAAGACCAGCAAATCGCGGATATTTTTATGGATGCGGTAGGCGCTGCCATCTGGTTCCGCCGTGAAAAAGCGAGCCAAGCGCTCGGGCGAAATATTCGCGGCAATACTGGCGGGGTACACACCCACACGCGCCACAGCGATGGCGCGGCTGTCGATGTCAGAGGCAAAAACCTGCAGTTTGTAGGTTTGCTTCAGTTTTTCAGATTGCTCATGCAGCAAAATGGCGAGTGAATAGGCTTCCTCACCCGTCGAGCAACCCGTTGACCAGGCGCGGATGACGGCGCCTGGGGGTTTGCCCTAAAAGTGTTTTGGGATCACGAACGACTCCAAGGCCTCA
>JAYSZH010000053.1:0-13466 GCA_043738155.1 Polaromonas sp.
AGACCGCTAGCCTCGCCGATGTCACGGTCGACATGATCGTCGGCGTCCAGGGCACGACCGGCAGTGACGGATCCATCGCCGCCGACGCGGTCGTGGCCGGGCCCAAGGGCTTCGGTCGGGGGATGCCGGGCCTCGACGGCTTCGACGGTGGCGGCCCGGGCGGCTTTGGCGGCCCGGGATTCGGTCGCGGCGGCCACGGCGGAGCCGGTGGTTTCGGTGGTTTCGGTGGTTTCGGCGGACGCGGTTTCGGCGGCGATGGGGCCGCGGCGCCCAGCGCTTCGCTCTCGACGAGTTCCTGACCTCGCGGCTTCCCCACAAACCCATGCTCAGCACTGCCCGGGTCACCCGACCCGGGCAGCGTCATGTCGTCGATGGGTGGCATCCCTCGGCAGTGTCTGAGTTCAGGACATAGGCGACACCCGACAGGTGTTGGGCGCGCGTTAGCAACCTACGAAATCCCGATCGAGGGGCGGGATGAGTGCCTGGCCGCGGCGCAGCGGCTGGCGTGAGAGACGCCGCGCCGCGCACCGCGCGACGGACCGCGAGGACCGGGTGGTCGAAGTGGTCCTGGCTGCGGGGTCCGAGAAGGCAGCCACGCACCGACTCGGCCTGTCGCACTCGACGGTGAAGCACCATCTGGCGAACGCGCGGTCCAAGGTCGGCGCGGCGACCACGGCCCAGCTCGTGTGGATCCTCGTTCATCGTCTGCCGGACCCGTCACGCAACGGGACCGACGAGGACAACGGCGTGCCCTGGCACTAGCGCTTGCTGAAACAGCGGAGCCGGCCCGAGGCCGGCTCCGCTGGCATGACTGTCGATCACGACGACGGCGTGCTCGAAGGCTCCGCTGCATCCTCCGGACGCAGGTCGATCGTGGCGATCCAGGCGTCGAGCATCGCCCTGGCGTCACGGCTCGAGCGATACACGGTGAAGAGGTAGAGGCGTCCGCCAGCCACGACGGTCGCATCGATCTGGTCCTGACACTCCGCGATCCGTCCCGAGTGCCCGTCGATGGTGATCTCCGCTTGCTGGCCGCGAGGCACACCGCAGCCGCCAGCCGCCGGAGGCGTGACGTACTGGTCCACCCAGCCGTCGATCGAGATCCCATCCGGGATGGGTGTCGACGCGCCCTCGAGATAGGCGCCGTAGCCGGTCTCCACGGCATCGAACCGGGGGTCGAAGTTGATATCCTCGACCGGCTGGTTCGCCGGATCCCAGCGCTCCGTGGCCGGTTCGAGCCCCCGGATGTACCCGAAGGAGTAGCCGTAGGTCGGCGAGACGAAGGTCTCCGTCAGGGCCGGGAAGTCGACCGCGGTCTCCGGGGTCAGGTCGATGGTTGCGGCGAAGGCGTCAAAGACGGCTCTGGCGTCACTGCGCGTGTGCGTCAGGGTGAAGAGATAGAGCCGCCCGCTGGCGACGACGGTCGCCACGATCTCGTTCGGACACTCCGCGATCCTGCCGGACTGCCCATCGATGGTGATCTCCGCTTGCTGGCTGCGAGGCACGCCGCAGCCGCCAGGCGAGACGTAATCGTCGACCCATTCATCGATCGACCCGCACGGGATCGGTTCGGAGTCGCTGTCGAAGCACAGGCGGTCAGCGTCCGGGATCTCCGTCGACGCGCCCATGAAATAGGCACCCAAGCCGGTCTCCACGGCATCGAATCCATCGTCGACCTGCTGGCTGGCACCGAAGAGCTGCTTGGCCGGTGTGACCGCGGCCCCGTCGGGATGCTGGATCGAGAAGCCGTTCCTCGGCGAGACGAAGGTCGTCGTCAGGTCCGGGAAGTCGACACGATATTGCCTGGCCCGCGCCGCAAAAGATAAAAATCGGCAGTTTGACGAATTTTGGCTATGAAGGCACGGTTTTGCTGGCGGTGCCGCTGACCATCACGCCAGCCTTCAAACCCTCACTTTTAAACAGCAACTTAGACATCAAACTCAAAGCGCAGTGGCTGGTTTGCAAGGAAGAATGCATTCCTGAAGAGGGCGAATTCGCGCTGAGCATCCCGACCAAAGGCTCAACAGCGATCAATTCTGCAGTTTTCGAAGGTGCTTTCAAGGCGCAGCCCAAAGCCATCTTGGCCAACGCAGGCGCAGGTATTCCCGCTAGCAAAGCGCTGGTCGAAGGCAATACGCTGAACTTTGAATTGCAAGGTTTGCCCGCTGAATTACGCGGCAAAACGCTGGATTTTTACCCTGAAACGGCTGGAATCGTTGAAAACAGCGCGCTTGGTGAGCAGGCTTGGCAAGGGGCCGTTTGGCGCATCAGCCTGCCACTGTCGCCTGACCGAAGCCAAAGCCCATCAACCGTGCCACTGGTGCTGAAAGCAGTCAATCAAAATGGTGGGCAAGTGGGTGGGCAAGCTTGGCGTGCAGATGTCGCGGTGCAAGGTGCCTGGCCAAAAGCGGCGGCGGTAGCCACGGTGTCACCTGGCTTGGCTGCTGCTTTGGCGGAGAACAAATCTGCAGTCCAGAATGCCAATCTCACCGCTGCCCCCATCAATTTAACCCTGTTTGCCGCTTTGCTGGGTGCGCTATTGGGTGGCTTGATTTTGAACCTCATGCCCTGCGTTTTCCCCGTTTTGGCGCTTAAAGTGGTCAGCTTTACCCAACACGCCAGCGATGTGAAAGCCCACAGGCGCAGCGGCTTGGCTTATTTTGCTGGCGTGGTGCTGTCATTTGTGGCACTTGGGGCGTTGTTTTTAGCGCTTAGAGCGGGTGGTGAACAGCTGGGTTGGGGCTTTCAGTTGCAAAACCCGCTGGTCGTCGCGGGTTTGGCGGTGCTGTTCACGGTTTTGGGCATGAATTTAGCGGGTTTGTTTGAGTTCGGTCGTGTTTTACCGTCAAGCGTTGCCACCGTGCGGGCGAAAAATCCTACGGTTGATTCGTTTTTGTCAGGTGTATTGGCCGTGGCCGTGGCATCACCCTGTACCGCACCGTTCATGGGCGCATCACTGGGGTTTGCATTGGGTTTGCCGGTGTTTGAGGCTTTGCTGATTTTTGCCGCCATCGGCGTGGGCATGGCGCTGCCGTATGTTGCCGCCAGCTTTATTCCCGCCGTGGCGCGCGCTTTGCCCAAGCCAGGCGCGTGGATGGACACATTTAAAAAGTTCATGGCCTTCCCCATGTTTGCCACGGTCGTATGGCTGGTGTGGGTGCTGGGGCAGCAAAGCGGTATTGACGGCGCGGGGGCGCTGTTGGCGATATTGCTGGTGCTGTGCATGGTGTTGTGGTCGCTCACGCTGCACGGCAAAGCAAAGGCATATTTTGCTATTATTTCGATAGCTTCCTTGGCTTATATTACGCCGGCTATAGGCATAAATATCACTAAAAATAGTGATGTTGCAGCTGTGTCACCACAAGCGGGCGAACTTTGGCAAAACTGGGAACCAGGACGGGTCGATCAGCTCTTGGCCAGCGGCAGGCCTGTGTTTGTGGACTTCACCGCCGCGTGGTGTGTGACTTGCCAATTCAACAAAAAATCAACGCTGTCAAACCCTGGATTATTGGCAGAGTTTGAGTCTAAAAAAGTGCAATTGCTACGCGCTGACTGGACGCGGCGCGACCCAGCCATAGGCGCAGCCTTGAAAGACTTGGGGCGCAGCGGCGTGCCCGTGTACGTGCTGTATGCGCCCGGCAAAGCGCCGCAGGTGCTGTCGGAAATCATCAGTGTGGATGATGTGCGTCAAGTTCTTGGCAAAATTTAAGAAAATTTAAGAAAATTAAAGAAAGGTTTAAATTTATACTGGTGAGATGAATCAACCAGACATCCTGCACATCCTTAAAACCTGCAAAACCATCGCCGTGGTCGGTTTGTCCCCCAAAACGCACCGCGACAGTTACGAGGTGGCCGAATACATGCAGTCGCACGGCTACCGCATTATTCCCATCAACCCGGTGGCGGCTGCATCAAGCACGCCAATTTTGGGTGAAAAGGTCTATGCCACACTGATTGACGCCGCCAAAGTCGAAAAAATCGACATGGTGGACTGCTTTCGCAACAGCGCCGATATCCCCCCTATCGCTTCCGAGGCCGTTCAAATCAAAGCGCAGGTGCTGTGGATGCAGCTGGAGATTGAAAACGACGCGGCTAAAACGGAAGCAGAAGCAGCGGGTTTGGCGGTTGTAGAAAACCGCTGTTTGTTGATTGAGCATCGACGCCTCAAGCATTTGCTTTAGTCTGATTTAAAGGCGAGCCAGGCAGGGTGTTGTTTTAGCCTGAGATAATGATGGTTATGACCTTTTCTACTGCATCTCTCCACGATTTCAGCCACGTACAAAACCCAAGCTTCCTGCAAGCGTGCATGCGCCAAGCCTCTGACCACACCCCCGTGTGGTTGATGCGCCAAGCCGGCCGCTATCTGCCTGAATACCGCGACACCCGCGCCAAAGCCGGTAGCTTCATGGGACTGGCGACCAACACCGATTACGCCACTGAAGTGACCCTGCAACCGCTAGCACGCTACAAGCTGGATGCCGCGATTTTGTTCAGCGATATTTTGACGATTCCGGACGCCATGGGGCTGGGCCTCAGCTTTGCCTTGGGCGAAGGCCCCAAGTTTGCCCACAACGTGCGCGACGAAGCTGCTGTAGCGAAGCTGGCCGTGCCGGATATGGACAAGCTCCGCTACGTGTTTGATGCAGTCTCCAGCATCCGCAAGGCGCTGGCGCTGGCCGACGGACGTGGCAGTGTGCCTTTGATCGGCTTTTCGGGCAGCCCGTGGACGCTGGCGTGTTACATGGCTGAAGGCGCAGGGTCTGATGATTACCGCCACGTCAAAACCCTGATGTACAGTCGCCCCGATTTGATGCACCGTATGCTGGCCGTCAACGCCGATGCGGTCGCGTTGTACCTGAACACCCAAATCGAAGCCGGCGCACAAGCGGTGATGATTTTTGACAGCTGGGGCGGCGTGCTGGCCGACGGTGCTTTTCAAGAATTCAGCTTGGCTTACACAAAACGAGTCTTGTCACAGCTCAAGCGCAGCCACGATGGCGTCGTCATCCCGCGCATAGTCTTCACCAAAGGTGGTGCGTTGTGGTTGGATGAGATGGGCGGTTTGGATTGCGATGTGCTGGGGCTGGACTGGACGGCTAATTTGGCCAAAGCACGCGCCATGGTCGGTTCTGGTGTGAATGCCAAAGCCTTGCAAGGCAATATCGACCCGAATGTGCTTTTCGCCACGCCATCTGTCATTCAAACCGAAGTTGCCAAAGTGTTGAACAGCTTCGGCCAGCCGCACACCGACAAAACCACCACCGGTGCTACACATATTTTCAACTTGGGCCACGGAATCAGCCAGTTCACACCACCTGAAAATGTAGCAGTGCTGGTGGATGCCGTGCACGCGCACTCTAAAGCGCAACGTTTAGCACAAAAATAGGATAAATTTCAAATTTTTTTACGGAGTTGTCAACAAAAAATGGTGCCCCGCAGCATTTTGAGAAAAATAACCCTACAAATTGCTATCAAACAAATAGCACAGCTAACTTGTTGATTTATATGGGTTTAATTTATTGCCCGATTTCTGTGCAGTTTGTCTAAAGCCTTGATTTATGGGGCTTTCGGTGTGCTAATCAGGAGCTATCAACAAAGTTATCCACAGAAAATGGTGGCAGCTGTCAGCGTGTATACAAATCAAGCACTTAGCTTTGATTATTAAATTTCAGCATGAATTATTTGATGTAGCTCGGGCTGTTTTTTTTTAATTGTTTCGCACTGAATCAGTTAACATTCATTTCTTCGATTCCCCGAAGTCATTTTCATTTCAAAGCGAGGTCACCCATGGCATTGATGGACTTTCTCAAGAAACAGTTTATTGACGTATTGCAATGGACGGAGGAGGGCGATGGCACTTTGGCCTGGCGCTTCCCGATGGCTGACATGGAGATTCAAACTGGCGCTTCACTCACTGTACGCGAATCGCAACTTGCAGTATTCGTCAATGAAGGTAAAGTTGCAGATGTCTTTGGACCCGGCACGTACAAGCTCACCACGCAAAATTTGCCGTTGCTCACGAATCTCAAAAACTGGGACAAGCTGTTTGACTCGCCGTTCAAGAGCGATGTCTACTTCTTCAGCACCCGTCAGCAAATCGACCAAAAATGGGGCACGCCACAGCCCATCACCATCCGCGACAAAGACTTTGGCGCTGTGCGTCTGCGGGCTTTTGGTAATTACAACTTCCGCATTGCGGACGCCAAACTGTTCCACACCGAAATTTCAGGTACGCGCGAGAGCTACAGCGTCGAAGAGGTTGATGGCCAATTGCGTGGCTTGGTGTTGCAAAACATCAGCAACGCGATTGCCAGCAGCAATATTCCGTTTTTGGACTTAGCATCCAACCAAATGACCTTTGCGCAGGCTTTGACGACGCAACTTGCACCAGAATTTGCCAAAATTGGCTTGAAGCTGGAAGGCATGACGGTGCAAAACGTCTCCTTGCCAGAAGAGTTGCAAAAAATCCTCGACCAAAAAATCGGCATGGGCATGGTCGGCAACGATATGGGCAAGTTCATGCAATACCAAACCGCGCAGGCGATTCCGAAGTTTGCTGAAGGCTCGGGTGGTGGCAGCGGTATTGCTGGCGACGCCATGGGACTGGGGGCAGGTGTGGCGCTCGGGCAGGTGCTGGCGCAAAATCTGCAAGCCGGCTTGAGCTCGGGCACAAATCAAGCGGCAGCGGCTGCCAGTGCGGCGGCCGCTGCTGTGATCAAACCTGAGGACATCATGGCCACCCTGGAAAAGCTGGGCGAACTCAAAGCCAAAGGCATCTTGACGCAAGAGGAGTTTGATTCCAAAAAGGCTGAGTTGCTTAAAAAATTAGTTTAAAGCTGATTTAAAACTGGTTTTAGACATTTGATTTAGCCCCTTGGCCACTGAATCCCTTCAGCGAAGCTACCGTGCGCCCTGCCCCGGCTGTGGCGCGCCGGTTGAGTTTCGCAGCGCCCAATCTACGCATGCCGTGTGCGGTTATTGCCAAAGCACAGTGGTGCGCAACGGCGACACGCTGGCGCGTACTGGCAAGATGTCGGAACTCTTCGACGACTTCAGCCCGCTGCAGCTCATGGCCTCCGGCAAGTGGGACGGCAAACCCTTCACCCTGATTGGCCGGCTGCAATACAAATACGCCCAAGGCACCTGGAGCGAATGGATTGCGGGTTTTGACGACGGCACTACGGGCAGCTTGAGCGAAGACAACGGCGCATTTGTTTTTTCTAACGCGTTCACCCCTAAAAGCCCAGTTCCAGCAGCGGCACAGTTTGAGGTGGGGCACACCACCGCCATCAACGGGAAAACTTTCAGCATTGCGGCAAACCACAGCGTATTTTTGATATCGGCACAAGGTGAATTGCCTAAATTGCCACCGCTGAACGCAGCATTCAACATGGTTGAGTTGCGTGGGGACCAAGGCGATGTGATCAGTATCGATTACGGCTCTGAGCCGCCAGTGCTGTCTAGTGGTCGTGCTGTCCTGCTGGAAGATTTGCAACTCAAAGGCTTGAAAGACGAGCAAACGAAGAGCGAGTCTGGCCAGCAATTTGCCTGCCCGAACTGCGCAGCGTCCTTGCATGTCACCCTGTCATCCACCAAAAGCCTGACCTGCAAAAGCTGCAACAGCATCATAGATGTCTCTCAGGGTGTGGCCGGTCAACTGAGTCACGCGCTGCAAACCGAGCCGGTTGCGCCTTTGATTGCGCTGGGCAGCACCGGGCAATTGCAAGGGGTGATGTGGCAACTCGTGGGTTTCCAGCACCGCATGGGTTATGAGGCAGACGATCCCGATGAGCATTTCGGCTGGACAGAATACCTGCTGTACAACCAAAAGCGCGGCTTCACCTTTTTGGTCGATTCAACCGAAGGTTGGAGCTTGGCCACGCCCACCACAGGCGCACCCACGCTGTCGCCCAATGGCTCGATCGCCACGTATTTAAGCAACAAGTACGCGCAGAAATACAGCTACAAAGCGCAAACCACCTACGTTTCTGGCGAGTTTTATTGGCGCGTGGAACGTGGACAAAAGAGCAATAACACCGATTTTGAAAAAGGGGCCGTGCTGCTGTCACGAGAAGAAACACCGAATGAGGTGACGTGGTCCATGGGCAGCAAGCTGAGCAGCGATGCGGTGGCCAAATCGTTTAGCCTCAAAGAAGGTGCGCTTGAAGGTGGCGTGGGCAACGATATGTTCAAAGCGGCTGATGCCAAACCCATGAGTAGTATTGCTGGCATGGGCTGTGGCACGATTATTATTTTGATAGTGGTGTTGCTGTTGTTTCTGTTTTTAATCAGCCGCTGCTCGAGTTGCGACCCGAGGGTGGAAAATTGCTCATCATCACGCAGCGGTTCCTATGGTGGGTTTAGCTCGGGTGGTGGACACAAATAGTGCAGAGCTTTGCATGTTTTTAAGGAGATTGTGATGGAACTTATGGGACTCAAACTGGGCGCTATCGTTGGCTCAATCTTGTTTGCTTTGATTGGCGTGCTGATTTTTTGGCTCTGCTTTGTCATCATCGACAAGCTCACGCCGTATGATTTGTGGAATGAGATTGTTGAAAAACAAAACGTGGCGCTGGGTATTGTTGTGGCGGCTATGAGTTTGGGGATCTGTATTATTGTGGCTGCAGCGATACATGGTTGATGTTGGTTGAAAGTCGTTAAAGCCAGTCCGCTTGAAATCACGCTGCTTGCCAGCGTCTTTGTCGTCGCGGCTTGCGGCTTGGTTTATGAGTTGGCGGCTGGGGCGCTGGCTTCGTATTTGTTGGGCGACTCGATTTTGCAGTTCTCCACGGTCATTGGTTGCTATTTGTTTGCGATGGGCGTGGGGTCGTGGTTGTCCAAGTTTTTCGACCGCCAATTGCCTGCGCATTTTTTGCGAATTGAGCTTTTGGTGGCGCTGGCGGGTGGGTTATTACCAGCCATTTTGTTTTTGACCAATGCATATATCCCAGGCAGCTTTCGCTGGGTGTTGTACGGCATGGTGGGTGTTGTCGGCATCCTGGTCGGTTTGGAGATTCCGCTGGTGATGCGGATTTTGAAGCGCAATGTGGCTTTCAAAGACGTGGTCTCGCAGGTGCTCACCTTTGATTATTTGGGCGCGCTGGCGGTGTCGGTGGCCTTTCCTTTGATCTTGGTGCCGCAGTTGGGGCTGATTCGCACCGGTTTGCTGTTTGGGCTGTTGAACGCTGCCGTGGCAGTCTGGGCGCTATGGCTGTTCCGGTTTGAGTTACGCCAGTTCAAGGCTCATGCGCTGGCCTGTGGTTTGACCCTGGCGGTTCTTGCTGCCGCTTTTTTAGGCGCGAACCACATCACGACGCTAGCAGAAGACAGGTTTTACCAAGACCGCATCGTTTTTACCGCCGCATCCCCCTACCAACGTATTGTGGTGACGCAGGGTGATTTGGGGCACAGACTGTTTTTGAATGGGAATTTACAGTTTGCCGAACGTGACGAATACCGCTACCACGAGGCTTTGGTGCATCCCGCGATGGCGGCGTTTTCAACCGGTGGTCCCAAACGCGTCGCCGTGCTGGGTGGCGGCGACGGCATGGCGGTGCGCGAGGTTTTGAAATACCCCAGTGTTGAATCTGTCACCTTGGTGGAGCTGGACCCGGCGATGACCAAATTGTTCTCCGAGCAGCCCACCTTGGTCAAGCTCAATGGTGGTGCACTCACATCGCCCAAAGTCAAAGTTGTCAACATCGACGCGTTTGCTTGGCTTGAATCTGCAACGGATATGTTTGACGTCATCATCGTTGACTTTCCTGACCCCACCAATTTCTCCATTGGCAAGCTCTACACCAACTCGTTTTACGCGTTGTTGGACAAACGCCTCTCCGCCAGCGGTTACGCGGTGATTCAGACGACCTCGCCTTTGGTCGCAAGAAAAAGCTTTTGGACGGTTGCGCAAACCATTGAATCTGTCTGCCTCACCGCCACGCCCTACCACGCGCATGTGCCCAGCTTTGGCGAATGGGGCTTCATCATCGCCAGCCGCCGGCCGTGGCATCAGCCCAAGTCCTTGCCCGCAGAGCTGCGATTTTTAGACCTGCCCAGCCTGCCCGCTCTCTTCGATTTTCCGCCAGATATGGCGCGTGTGCCGGTTGAGGTGAACCGCCTCTCCAACCAAGTGCTGGTGACGACGTATGAGGAAGAGTGGGGCAAAGTTGCGCATTAGAACCAGCGCCGTTCGGACTGAGCTTGTCGAAGTCTTCATAAGCCCTTCGACAAGCTCAGGGCGAACGGAATACTTGGAAAACGCTCTCCTATGAAACGCCGTCAATTTATTGCCGCTGCCAGCACTTTGCCGCTCTTAGCTTGCGAAAAATCACATCAAATTGAAGACATTCAAGGCGGCTTCACGGGTGTCAATGTTGAGCGCGGACATTTGTTGCGTCAAACAAAATCATGGCCAGAGCCCAGCAAAATCCGCAAAACCAAAGTCATCATCGCCGGTGGTGGCGTCGCCGGTTTAGCGGCTGCCCGCGCTTTGCGGCTGCAAGGCATCAACGACTTTGTGCTGCTAGAGCTGGAAGACCGCGCGGGCGGCAACAGCAAAGGCGGTGCGATCAATGGCAAAAACGGCAACATTGTGTGCCCGTTAGGCGCACATTACCTGCCTGTACCGTCTGAGCAAGCCCCCCAAGCAGACGATTTACGCAACTTGTTGGAAGAGCTTGGCGTGCGTCAGCGCGTATCAGGCCGCTGGCAATACGACGAGCGCTACCTGTGCCACAGCCCGCAAGAGCGTCTGTATTTCAACGGCGCTTGGCAAGACGGTTTATTGCCTGTGCAAGAGGCGAGTGCTCACACACTCGCGCAATACCGCCAATTCGCCAAATTGGTTGCAGACGCCCGAAAACGCAGCAATTGGTCGATTCCAACCTTAAATTCGACTCTAGCCGGCGTAGATATTGCCTTAACAGCTATTACTTTTATAGTGTTTTTAGACCAAAACGGCTTGACCGACCCGCACCTGCGCTGGTATTTGGACTACTGCTGCCGCGACGATTACGGCGCTGGTGTCAGTACCGTCTCCGCTTGGGCGGGCATGCACTACTTCGCCAGCCGTCACGGCTTTCATGCTCCCGGCGCTGAGTCTGCAGAACCTTCAGATCGTGGGGGCGTGCTAACTTGGCCCGAAGGTAACGGCTGGATCACACAGCGCATGGCTTTGCTGCTGGGTGAGCGCTTACTTACCAAGCGCATCGTCACCCGCATTGAAGAGACGAAACACGGCGTCGAAGTTGACGCGTTTGACGTCACTGACCCATCAAAACAGCAAACCGAGCGCTGGCAGGCTGAGCGCTGCATCGTTGCCCTGCCTGTTTTTGTGGCGGCGCGGGTGGTGAAAAATCCACCCGCCCTGCTGCAAACCACCGCCCAGCAAACCCGCTACGCCCCGTGGCTGGTGGCTAATATTCATATCGACAAGCCATTGATTGACCACGGCGGCGCAGCCCCCAGCTGGGACAACGTGCTCTACGGCGCTGCTGGTTTGGGCTATGTGAATGCCAAACACCAAAGTTTAGAACCTGTTCCCGCAGCCACGGTGCTGACGTATTACCGCGCTTTGGGCGATGTGAAAGAGGGCAGAAAACAGCTTTTGGAGCGCTCTTGGGGCAGTTGGCGTGACGAAATTTTGACAGAATTGTCCGCAGCACACCCAGATTTACCCACTAAAACCACTCAAATCGACATCACGCGCTATGGCCATGCGATGGCGATTCCTATCCCAACCGTATCCGCTAATTTGAGTGGTCAAATTGGCATGCAGCCGGCGTATTTATTGCCTAAACTGCTATCAAAAAAGGAACAAAATTTCAGATCAAATCAACGCCTACAGTTCGCCCACAGCGACTGGGCGGGCTATTCGGTGTTTGAAGAGGCGTTTGCGATGGGGCATGCGGCGGGCAACATAAAATAAACCATGCAAGGCCTACACCTCACCGCTGATTGTCACCAATGCCGCTGCGATGCCGCGCTGTTGGTTGATACTGCCGCCGTGTTGCAGCTGTGCGTTAACGCGGTGGAGATGGCTGGTTTGCAAGCTGTGAATCAGTTGGTGCATGAGTTCCCCGCTGTAGCCGGCGTAAAAAGCGGTTTGACCGCTACAGTTTTATTGGCAGAATCGCACCTGTGCATTCATACATGGCCAGAGCTGCAGGCGGTGACCTTGGATGTCTACGTCTGCAACTTTGGCGGCGACCATTCCGCCAAAGCGCACCGCGTGATGGATGCTTTGCTGGCCGTTTTGAAACCCGAAAGCACGGATCGCCATGAGCTGTACCGTGGCGCATTGAACAAATACTGAAACCATGACGACAAAAGCATTGATCCTAGCTGCCGGCCGCGGCGAACGCATGCGCCCGCTGACCGACCACACCCCCAAACCGCTCTTGGAAGTGCGCGGCCAGCCGCTGATGCAATGGGCCATGCAGGCTTTGGCGCAGGGTGGGTTTACCGAGCTGGTGGTCAACACGGCTTGGTTGGGAGAGCAGATATCCGATCATTTTGGGGCTCATTTTAGCATCAAGCCAGCGTATTTATTGCCTAAGCTGCTATTAAAAAGTGAGCAAAAAACAATCCAACCCATCGCCATTAATATCAGCTATTCCCATGAGGGGCGCGACTTTGGCGGTGCGCTGGAGACAGCGGGTGGCATTGTTCGGGCGCTGCCCATGCTTTACGATTCAGCAGAAGATGACGTATTTTGGGTGCTGGCGGGTGACGTGTCTGCGCCTGATTTTGTGTTTTCGCAAGATGCGGTAGACCGCTTCAAAGCTAGCGGCAAGTTGGCGCACATCTGGCTGGTGCCCAACCCAGAGCACAACCTCAAAGGCGATTTTGGGCTGCAAATAGCTGAAGGGAAAGGTTTGGTATTAAACGATGCCCCTGAAAAGTACACCTTCAGCACCATCGCGCTGTACCGCGAGTCCTTGTTTTCATTACCTTATTGCGATATTCCAGTTGGGAATCCGAATGGCGTCAAAGCCGCCTTAGCCCCGCTGCTCAGAAAAGCCATTGCAGCACAACAGGTGAGTGGTGAGTTGTACACTGGCGTGTGGACGGATGTGGGCACGCCCGAGCGCCTTGCATTCATCAATCAGTCAACGTAAATACAGTCACGGTAAATATATGCCCACAGTTACAAATGCAATTTACGCCACCCGCCGCGCCCGCTTTGCCGCCACGCTGGGCGCTGACGGCATCGCCATCATCCCGACCTCGCCCGAGCGGCAGCGCAACCGCGACAGTGACTTTTTATATCGTTTTGACAGCTATTTCCACTATTTAACGGGTTTTACCGAGCCCAACGCCACGCTGGTCATCGCCAGCGACGGTAAATCCACTTTGTTTTGCGCCCCAAAAGACATGGAGCGCGAGATTTGGGACGGTTTCAGGCTCGGTCCTACGGCTGCGCCTGCCGCTTTGGGTGTGGATACGGCGTATTCAAGTGCGGAATT
>JAYSZH010000054.1:0-4863 GCA_043738155.1 Polaromonas sp.
CCAGTCGCATTAGATGCAGCTGGCGAGGCTGCATTGTTGATGCAGAAGTATGGCGTGAATCGGCAAGTGCTGGGGCGCGATGCGATTCTAAAAATCGAGCCCGCGCTGAAGTCCTTTGCCTCCCAAATCGTAGGCGGCACCTACACCGCGAGCGACGAAAGCGGCGATGCGCGTGTTTTCACCCAAAAGCTGGCAGAACTGTGCGCTGCCAAAGGTGCAGAGTTGTTGTATGGGCATGATGTGCTGGCGTTGAATAAGTCTAAAAATACTATTAAATCTATAGCTGTTCAGGCAATAAATACGCCGGCTAGAGGCCAAAATAAGGGTGAAAATGACGAATTTAAGGTGAAAACGCTTACTGCAGATGCCTTTGTCGTCGCTTGCGGCTCTTACAGCGCACCACTGTTACGCACCGTCGGCGTCGATGTGCCGATTTACCCAGGCAAAGGCTACAGCGCTACTTTGAAAATTTTAAAGCCTGAGCTAGCGCCCAACGTCTCATTCATTGACGACCAAGCCAAATGCGCCATGACGCGCTTGGGGGGCGAACTCCGCGTCGCAGGGACGATTGAAATTGGCGCATACGACAACACGATTGACTCAGAGTTATCACAAATACGCTGCCGTATGCTGGCCAAACGGGTCGAAACGGTGCTCCCCGGCGTCTGCGACACCCGAAGTGTGCAAGAGGGCGGCTTGCCCAACTACTGGGCTGGCTTGCGCCCAGCCACGCCAACCAACATCCCCATCATCGGCAAAACCAGCGTTGGCAAACTTTGGGTCAATGCAGGCCATGGCACGCTGGGCTGGACACATGGTGCGGGGTCGGGTAAAGCGATTGCAGAGTTGATAGATGGAAAAATACCCGAGATTGCAAGCGGTAAAGTTGTTAAATCAGGCGCAGAATTTAAATTTTATGGTTTTTAATGTGAACACCTAATTGCTAAACATCATCCTACCTATGAACACATTTAACCGCCAACAGTTCGCCAGTGACAACTACGCTGGTACTTGCCCCGAGGCTTTGCACTGGTTTTTGGAAGCCAATGCCAGCGGTCATGAACCCGCTTACGGTGATGATCGCTGGACGCAGCGATCCACAGACATGTTGCGTACGTTGTTCGACATTGAATGCGATGTTTATTTTGTGTTCAACGGAACAGCTGCTAATTCGCTGGCACTCGCGTCTTTGTGCCAAAGTTATCATTCGGTGATTTGCACACCGGTGGCACATATCGAAACGGACGAGTGCGGTGGACCGGAGTTTTTTTCGAATGGCTCAAAACTGCTGGTTGCCGAAAACACGTCTGATGCCGCACGCTTGGGTAAGCTCACGCCAGATGCGGTGCAATCGTTGGTCACCAAGCGTACCGATATCCATTACCCACGCCCCAAGGTGGTTTCAATCACCCAGGCCACCGAAATGGGCACAGTCTACAGCGTCGACGAGGTGCATGCCATTTCTCAGATGGCACAAAAACACCAACTCAAAGTACACATGGATGGCGCACGTTTTGCCAACGCAGTCGCGCACTTGGGCTGCAGTCCGGCTGATGTCACTTGGCGTGCTGGCGTAGATGTCCTGTGTTTTGGTGGCACCAAGAATGGTTTACCCATTGGCGAAGCCGTCGTGTTCTTTGATCGTCAACTTTCAGAAGACTTTGCGTGGCGCGTGAAGCAAGCTGGGCAATTGGCATCCAAGATGCGCTTTATTTCTGCGCCTTGGGTTGGGCTGCTGGAAAACGATGTGTGGCTGCGCAATGCACGCCACGCCAATGCAATGGCACAGCGTCTTTACCAGGGCTTGCGCCAGTTGTCTGGTGTAAGCTGCATCCATCCCCCCGAGGCCAATGGTGTCTTTGCGCAACTGCCTGCAAAAACAGTCGAAGCCATGCATGCACGTGGTTGGAAGTTCTACCAGTTCATCGCCGGGGGTGGATGTCGTTTCATGTGCGCTTGGGATACAACCGAAGCCTCTGTGGATGCTTTTCTTGCGGATATGCAAACCGAACTGGCGCATTAAAAAATGGCTATTTCAGTCTTTGATTTGTTCAAAGTCGGCATTGGGCCAAGTAGTTCTCATACCGTGGGACCCATGCTGGCCGCGCGCCAGTTTGTGTTGGATTTGCAGCAAATCGGACAACTGGAAAACATCGTTACTGTGCGCTGCTGGCTGCATGGTTCATTGGGCGCGACTGGCAAGGGTCATGCCAGTGATGTTGCTGTGATGCTTGGTTGGTGCGGTCACGAACCCGACAAAGTAGAAGTGGATGCTATTGCAGACCAATTGGCTGATATTCGTAACCATAGCCGTATAACGCTTATGGGGCAGCACACCGTGGTGTTCAATGAAAAGGAAGACCTGCTGTTCATGCGTGCATCGCTGCCGTTTCATGCCAACGGAATGCGATTTTTGGCGCTGGATGCTGCAGGCAACGAGTTATCCAACAGGGTGTTTTATTCTGTCGGTGGCGGCTTCATCATCAACGAAGAAATGACGGCCGACGGCAGCCGACACAAAACCATTGTTCCTGATGCTACGGTGTTGCCGTTGCCCTTTGCCAGCGGTGATGAACTGCTACAAGTAACCCGACGCGAAGGGCTGAGCGTTGCGCAAGTCATGCGTCGTAATGAGCGGCACTGGCGTACTGATGCTGAGATTGATACCGGGCTTCTGCGTATCTGGCAAGTGATGCAAGATTGTGTGCAACGTGGCTGCAACACACAGGGTGTGCTGCCTGGCGGTTTCAAAGTGAAACGCCGTGCTGCACCCCTGTTTCAAGCCTTGAGCCAGAGCACGGAGGCGATGCTGACTGATCCGCTACAAGTACTTGACTGGGTCAATCTTTACGCCTTGGCTGTGAATGAAGAAAATGCTGCGGGCGGTCGTGTCGTCACTGCTCCCACCAATGGCGCTGCTGGCATCATTCCTGCCGTGCTGCACTACTACATGCGTTTCGTTTCAGGCGCGACAGACGCAGGGGTGGTGGATTTTTTACTCACAGCCGCCGCCATCGGCATGTTGTACAAAGAAAATGCATCCATCTCAGGCGCTGAGGTTGGGTGTCAGGGGGAGGTGGGTGTTGCCTGCTCGATGGCGGCTGCTGCACTCTGTGCTGTCATGGGTGGCACACCCGAGCAAGTAGAAAACGCGGCTGAGATCGGCATGGAGCATCACCTGGGTCTAACCTGTGACCCCGTAGGTGGTTTGGTACAAATTCCGTGTATTGAACGCAATGCCATTGCCTCTGTCAAAGCGATAAATGCGGCGCGAATGGCCTTGCATGGAGATGGCTCTCACTATGTGAGTTTAGACAAAGTCATCAAAACCATGCGAGAAACGGGCGCAGACATGAAAGTCAAATACAAAGAAACATCGCGCGGCGGTTTGGCTGTCAACATCGTTGAATGTTAACAATTACGTTGTTTAAACTTTAATTTGCTGAAGCCAAACTCTGGGTCCTCACTTGAACAGTGAGCTGCAGCATGACTAATTTCACGGTTGCCAAGAGCGTGGGTACAGGAGATCATTCATGCCAGTATGGGGTGATTTTCTAAAAATATTGCCATTTTTTTAGTTATCTCATCAATTTGGGGGATATCTTTTCAGTTACAAAACTTCATACTTAATTTGTTACGCATATTCGTGTTTCAAAAATATGAAAGTATTGTGAAAAGTTAAGAAAAATACACTTGAGTTACTCTAAAAAGTTTGCTGTATCGCCTGAAGTTCATGATTTTGTTAGCTTTTTCATTCATATGAATGATGTTAATTATTACTACTTAGTAGTTAATTTACTGTTGAGTATGTAACCAATAAAATGTAACTTGTATATCTAAAGATTTCAATTTTGGGTATTATTCACATAGCTTATTACATTTCAGAGTGCTAATCTACAAACTCAAAATTGATAAGCAAAATGTAAATTGGAGGTGTGCCATGAATCAACCAGTACCCACTTTCTCTCGCGCAACCAGTCCAGATGAGTCAAGCTCTATGAGGCTTGAGTCAAAAGGCCAGTTCGCTTACTTTGCAAATCCGGCAAATTTGTGGCCAGATTTTTTGCAGGGGCAACCGACCCGTCCACTGCGTGTGATATTGATTGATGAAGACGCGCATTTGCGGGGCATTGTTGGGCACGAGCTCGGTCAAGACCCTAGAACCACGCTCTTGGCCACTGCGGGGAACATGCGTGAAGGCAAGCACTTGATCGTCAACCTTGCGTTTGATGTCATGCTGCTTGATTTGAACCTGCGCGATGGCGCAAGTTTGGATTTGTTGAAATGCATGCGTATACATCGGCCTGACGCAGAAGCCATCGTTGTCTCTCTGAGAGATGAAGAACAAAGCGCCATGGCCGCTTTTGACCTGGGTGCAAACGGCTACATTGTCAAAAATTCATGGTTTGGCAATTACGCCCAAGCAGTCTTGCAGGTTGCCAATGACGGCGCATTTGTATCGCCGAGTCTCGCACGCAGACTCATCAAAAAGATGACGAATCATTTGCCTGTTGACATTCAAAAAAATCGGAATCAGGTGATTCCTCTGCATGGACATGATATTTTGTCGTATCGGGAAAAAGAAATATTGGAACTGGTTGCGGATGGTTGTACCAGCAGCTCGATTGCCTTGAGAATCAACATCAGTTGCCAAACGGTAACGACTCACATCAAAAACATTTACCGCAAGCTGCAAGTGCATACACGTGCGCAAGCGGTCAGCAGTGCAAAGAACCAAGGGTTGCTCAGCTAGTCTGAGTTTCAAAGCAAGACCCTCGTAAAATAGGGTCAAAGCAACAAGGGCTTTTCAATTTGGAAAGCCCTTTTTTTCGTTTGTATTCCATTTATTCATGCATCAAATCA
>JAYSZH010000055.1:0-4847 GCA_043738155.1 Polaromonas sp.
TATGATTAGCCGATTCTTCACCCTCTTCAAACACCGCTGGTTAGATGTGTCTGACAGCCGACGCACCTTGCCGGACGACTTGCTCAATCGGCTTAAAAAACGCATTGCTGCCAGCGAGCACCGACACAGTGGCGAAATCCGTATTTGCGTTGAAGCAGGCCTGCCAACCAGCTATTTGTGGCGTCACTTTTGGCACAAAACACCGATTCGAACCGTGATGCGCCAACGTGCGATCATGATGTTCAGCAAACTGCGGATTTGGGATACTGAGGACAATAATGGTGTGTTGATCTATTTGCTTTTGGCAGAACGCGACATTGAGCTGGTGGCGGACCGTGGCATCAACCAGCATGTTAACCCCGCAGAATGGGAAGCCATAGTTCAACGCTTGAGCAGCGCCTTGCGCGACGACAGATTTGAAGATGGGCTAACGCTAGCTTTAGAGGAAGTATCGGCTATTTTGATGCGGCATTTTGAACTAAAAGCAGGTGAGAAAAACCCGAATGAATTGCCGAATACGCCGTTTATTGCCTAACTAATCGCTGATTAACACGTTTGCGCCTTCCGTTCGGGCTGAGCTTATCGAAGCCTTTATGAACCCTTCGACAAGCTCAGGGCGAACGGAAAGAAAAAAAGCCTCACATCGTGAGGCTTTTTTGCTGCTCTACAACAATTTTATTTGTTATGACGGAATTTACGCAGTGCTGCGATTTGAGCCGCCATTGCAAACAGCTCTGATTGCGCTTTGGCAATATCGAGCTCGCCTTTGGCATTTTTGAGCGCTTCTTCCGCCGCTGCTTTGGCTTCGTTGGCTTTCTCTTCGTCCAAATCTTTACCGCGAATCGCTGTGTCTGACAACACCGTCACGCAGTTTGGCTGAACTTCAATGATGCCGCCAGCAACGAAAATAAACTCTTCGCTGCCGTCGGCTTTTTCAATACGCACTGAGCCGGCTTTGATGCGCGAAATCAGCGGTGTGTGGCGTGGGTAAATGCCGAGTTCGCCCGCTTCGCCCGGCAAAGCCACGAACTTGGCTTCACCTGAGAAGATGGATTCTTCTGCACTGACCACATCAACATGGATGGTACCGACCATGTAAAACGCTTGCTCTGGCAGGTGGTCACACTCACCGTTCACAATCATCTTGAAACCACGGATGGTCTCGGCCAATGGCACGTACTTGCCTGGAGAACCGGTAAACACCTCGGCCACGTGGAAAGGCTGGCTCAAGAAACGCTGGATTTTACGGGCACGTGCCACAGCCAATTTGTCCTCAGGTGCCAAGTCGTCCATACCCATGATCGCGATAATGTCGCGCAGTTCGCGATAACGCTGCAAGGTACCTTGAACAGCACGGGCTGTGTTGTAGTGGTCTTCGCCCACAACCAAAGGTGACAACTGGCGGCTAGTAGAGTCCAAAGGATCAACCGCTGGGTAGATACCTAAAGAAGCGATGTCACGAGACAACACAACCGTAGAGTCCAAATGCGCAAAAGTTGTCGCTGGTGATGGATCGGTCAAGTCATCCGCAGGCACGTAAACGGCTTGGATAGAAGTGATAGAACCCACTTTGGTAGACGTGATACGCTCTTGCAAACGACCCATTTCTTCTGCCAATGTAGGCTGGTAGCCCACAGCGGAAGGCATACGACCCAACAAGGCGGACACTTCGGTACCGGCCAAGGTGTAGCGGTAGATGTTGTCAACGAAGAACAACACGTCTTTGCCTTCGTCACGGAAAGATTCAGCAATCGTCAAACCCGTCAAGGCCACGCGCAAACGGTTGCCTGGTGGCTCATTCATCTGGCCATAAACCATCGCAACTTTGGATTCTTCTAGGTTTTCCAAGTTCACCACGCCAGAGTCTGCCATCTCGTGGTAGAAGTCGTTACCCTCACGCGTACGCTCACCCACACCCGCAAACACGGACAAACCGCTATGCGCTTTGGCGATGTTGTTGATCAGTTCCATCATGTTCACGGTCTTGCCCACACCCGCACCACCGAACAAACCGACTTTACCGCCCTTAGCGAACGGGCAAACCAAGTCAATCACCTTGATGCCGGTTTCCAGCAATTCTTGTGATGGGCTGAGCTCGTCGTAAGCTGGTGCTTTACGGTGAATAGAAGCTGTCAACGTAGAAGCTACTGGGCCACGCTCGTCAATCGGCGCACCCAGCACGTCCATGATGCGACCCAGTGTGGCTTTGCCAACAGGAACCATGATGGGTTGTGATGTGTTTTGCACGATCATGCCGCGACGCAAGCCGTCAGATGAACCCAGCGCAATGGTACGCACAATGCCGTCACCCAACTGCTGCTGGACTTCCAACGTCAGTGTGGATCCGTCCATTTTGAGGGCGTCATAAATTTTTGGCATTTGATCACGTGGAAATTCCACGTCAACCACCGCACCGATACACTGAACAATTTTGCCTTGGACTTGAGCCATTTTTTGCTCCAAAAAATTAATACGAAAACTTAAATAACTAGGGTATTGCTAGAGGACTTGGTCTTACGACACCGCAGCAGCACCAGAGACGATTTCAGACAGCTCTTTGGTAATCGCTGCTTGACGGGTTTTGTTGTAGATCAACTTCAACTCGGCAATCACATTACCTGCGTTGTCGGTTGCTGCTTTCATCGCGACCATACGTGCTGCGTGCTCAGAAGCGATGTTTTCAGCAACAGCTTGGTACACCAACGCTTCTGCGTAGCGCACCAACAAGTCGTCAATCACAGCTTGCGCGTCTGGCTCATAGATGTAATCCCAACCGTGCTTTACACCACTTGCAGCTTCGCTCTTTTTAGCTTGCTCTTGCAATTTGGCTTGTGACAAGGGCAGTAACTGCTCTGTCACAGGCTCTTGGCGCATGGTGCTGACAAACTTGTTGTAGCAAAGCACAACAGAGCTGATCTCGCCACGGGTATAAGCATCTAACAACACCTTGACTGGCCCAATGAGCTTGTCCAGATGCGGTTTGTCGCCCAAATGCGTCACATGTGATACCACTTTGGCGCCCATACGTGTCAAAAAGCCCAAGCCTTTGCCGCCGATGGCGACCGACTGTGTTGTTTGACCTGCCGCTTGGCCGTCTCGCAATTGGACAGTCAAAGCGCGGAACAGATTGGTGTTCAAGCCGCCGCACAAACCTTTGTCTGTGCTCACCACAATGTAGCCCACCGATTTAGCATCGTTGGTTTTCATGAAGGCGTGCACATACTCAGGATTGGCTTCACCCAAATTGGCTGCAATGTTGCGAATTTTTTCGCTGTAGGGGCGCGCCGCGCGCATGCGCTCTTGCGCTTTGCGCATCTTGGAGACGGAAATCATTTCCATCGCCTTGGTGATCTTCTTGGTGTTTTCTACCGATTTGATCTTGGTGCGTAGTTCCTTGCCTGATGCCATAGTTGCCTCTTATTAAGTGCTGTCTGTTTTAGTGACTAAATAGCGCTCGGGAGCAACTTACGCAAATGACTTCTTGAAAGCCGTGGTTGCGGTGGTCAATTCAGCTTCCGCTTCTTTGTCCATTGCTTTGGCAGCTTCCAATTTGGCCAACAAACCAGCATGCTTGTCTTTGAGGTAGCCGTGCAAGCCATGCTCAAAAGCCAACACCTTGTTGACGGCGATATCGTCCATGAAACCCTTGTTCACGGCAAACAAGGTCGCACCCATCAAGCTGATAGGTTGCGGGCTGTACTGGGCTTGTTTGAGCAATTCAGTCACGCGCGCACCGCGATCCAGCTGTTTACGTGTGGCTTCGTCCAAATCAGAAGCGAACTGAGCGAACGCAGCCAATTCACGGTATTGCGCCAAGTCGGTACGGATACCACCTGACAAGCTCTTGATGATCTTGGTTTGTGCTGCACCACCGACGCGGGACACAGAAATACCAGCGTTGATCGCAGGGCGGATACCGGCGTTGAACAATGAAGTTTCCAAGAAGATCTGACCGTCAGTGATAGAAATCACGTTGGTTGGCACGAAAGCAGACACGTCACCGGCTTGCGTTTCAATGATAGGCAAAGCTGTCAAAGAACCTGTTTTGCCTTTGACTTCACCTTTGGTGAAATCTTCAACGTATTTTTCGTTGACGCGAGCAGCACGCTCTAACAAACGGCTGTGGAGATAAAACACGTCGCCAGGGTAGGCTTCGCGGCCTGGAGGACGGCGCAACAGCAAAGACACTTGGCGATACGCCACGGCTTGCTTGGACAAATCGTCATACACGATGAGGGCGTCTTGACCGCGATCGCGGAAGTATTCGCCCATGGTGCAGCCAGAATAAGCACTGACGTATTGCATCGCTGCAGACTCAGACGCTGTAGCGGCAACCACAATGGTGTATTCCATCGCGCCGGCTTGCTCCAAAGAGCGAACCACGTTTTTCACGCTGGAAGCTTTTTGACCAATCGCCACATAGATACATGGGACGTTTTGGCCTTTTTGGTTGATGATGGCGTCAATCGCGACAGCCGTTTTACCGGTCTGGCGGTCACCAATGATCAATTCGCGCTGACCGCGACCGATTGGCACCATAGAGTCGATCGACTTGAGGCCGGTTTGCATCGGTTGGTCAACAGATTTACGTGCGATCACACCTGGTGCAACTTTTTCAATCACGTCCGTCATTTTGGCGTTGATCGGGCCTTTGCATCACCCGCGAGAAAGGTCGCGTCCTTCCGTCCTGACTGTGCCCGTTCTTGGCGCCTCCGGTCGGATACAGCAGGTTCGCGTTCTTGAGCCCGGCCAGCAGCACCGCGAAGGCGCTCGGCGGCGTGGAGAAGAAGAAGATGCGGTTGCCCATCGTGCCGCGCGTCGCGTCGAGCTCGCCCAGCTTCGCGGTC
>JAYSZH010000056.1:0-4833 GCA_043738155.1 Polaromonas sp.
TTTGCCACCGGGCCGGGCTCGGAGATCCAGCGCCCGCTGGCCATCGTGGTGATCGGCGGGCTGATCACCGCCACCGCGCTGACCTTGATCCTGTTGCCCATTCTTTACCTGCGCTTCGGGCACGCAAAAGCCGGTGCCGACGCCGCGCAACTGGAGGTGAGCCATGTTTGAGTCAATGCGTGAGTCAATGCCTGAGTTCTGTCTGGTGCTGGTCGCCCCCCCGGAGGTCGAGGAGAAGCTGCTCGACGTGCTGCTCTCGGCCGTCGGCAACGAGGTCTTCACGAGCACGCCGAGTTTCAGCCATGGCACCGCGCAGGGCAGGCTCAGCAGTGTCGAACAGGTGATGGGGCGCAGCCGCTCGGTGCAAGTGCAGATCATCGTCAGTGAAGCCGAGATGGCGGCGTTGCTGCAAGCCTTGCGCACATCGTTCGCAGGCACCGGCCTGCGCTACTGGGCCATGCCGCTGGCGGCCCTTGGGGAGATCGTATGAAGCGCTGGCTTGCAGCGGCCAGCATGACGCTGGCCTTGACCGTATATGCACAGGCCCAGACACAGTCCCCGATGCCTGCGGTGGATCTGCCCACCACTGAACAAGCGCTGGCCGCCATCGACCAGGACCCGGCCGTGCTGCAGGCGCGGCGTGCGGTGCAGGTGGCCACCCATTCGGCGGCGATGCGCGCCGCCGGTCCTTACGAGTGGACGGTGGGGGCGACCGGCCAACGCAGGCGCATTGATGGCAGCGGCAGCGGCACCGGCAACAGCACCGAGTGGTCGGCGCAGGTCGAGCGCCCGATCCGCATCGGCGGCAAGGCAGCGCTGGACCGTGGCATCGGCGAGGCCGGCCTGCGCCAGGCAGGTGCCGAACTCGCCGCGGCGCGGCAATTGGCGGCCCGCCTTTTGGCCGACCAGTGGCTGGACTGGCTTGCCGCCAGGCAATCACGCGCGCGGCTGCAGGAGCAGGTGGGGTTTGCCGAGGCCAGCCTGAAGGCCGTGGAAACGCGCCGCAAGGCCGGGGACGCGTCGCTGCTCGAAGTGGGGGTGGCCCAGGGTGATGTGGCTGAAGCGAAACGCCAGGCCAGCCTGGCCGCGGCGGCAGAGGCCCGGGCGCAGGCCTCAATGCGCATGCGCTACCCGCAGCTTGCGCAGGTGGCGCCGACACTGTCCGAACCACTGGCGCTGGAACGTACGGAAGGCCAGTGGCGAGAACGCATCCTGGCCGTCAGCGGCAAGGTGCGTGCCGCGCGGGAAGCGCTGCGCAAGGCCGAGGCAACGGGCGCCCGGGCGCGCGCCGACCGCCTGCCCGATCCGACGGTGGGCATCTTCACGGCGTCTGAAGCCTTTCGCAGCGAGCGCGTGGTGGGCGTGAGCCTGAGCATCCCGTTGGGAGGCACCTACCGCGCGCAGGCAGCGCTGGAGGCTGAACAGCAAGCCGAAGTGGCACGCGCCGGCGTAGACCGCGAGACGCGCGAGATCGAGGTTGAGGTGGCCACCCAGGTGGCCGAGGCCGTCAGCAGCCTGGAGCGCTGGCGCCTGGCCGAAGAGGCCACGGCCGCTGCGGGTGATGCCGCGCGGCTGACCCAGCGCGCCTACACGCTGGGCGAGGCCGACCTGCAGACCTTGCTGCTGGTGCGCCGGCAGTCGCTGGACGCCGTCAACGCCGCAGCATCGGCGCGTGCCGATGCACTGCGTGCGCGCTACCGGCTGTTGATTGACGCTCAACTGCTGTGGGATCTCGGCACGGAGTGAGCACAGCCCTTGCGCGCCCGCCGCCGCCGACGGGTGTGAGGGCGGCGGCAAGCCCTGGCAGGCCGGTTATTCACAGCCTGAGAAATCATGAAAAAGGCTTGACTACGAACACAGTTGCTCTCCTGCGAGCGGGAGGGCTGGGCTGCGGGCGCGTCCGAGCCTGCCGAGGCATCACCATCGCCAGCCAGAAATCACCGACGCATCACCGCTGGAGGTCAGCCCCTATCGAGGCACTGCCACCGGCGGTCCCAGGGCCCGCAACACATCCCGCACATACTGCGCCCGGTCCTTCGGCTCGGCAAATTCACGCTCGATGCGCAGCTTGTCGTTGCCGGCCAGCTTGACGTTCTTGTTCTTCTGCACCAGCTCGATGATGCGCAGCGCGTCGATCGGTGGTTTGGGCCGGAAGGTGATGCTCATGAGCTTGGGGTTGGCATCGATCTTGAGCACGCCGTACGGCCGGGCCAGCACCCGCAGCCGGTGGGTGTCAAACAGCGTCTGGCCTTGGGCCGGCAGCTTGCCAAAACGGTCTGTCACCTCTTCGAGCAGGATCTCAAGCTGCTCGGGCCGCTCGGCGGTGGCCAGGCGCTTGTACAGGTTCAGCCGCACCTGCACATCGCCGCAGTAGCTGTCGGGCAGCAGCGCCGGGGCGTGCAGGTTGATCTCGGTGGCACCGCCAAATACGCCGGTGGGGCTGAGCAGATCGGGCTCCTGGCCGGCTTTCAAGGCCCGCACCGCCTCGGCCAGCATGTCGTTGTACAGCTGAAAGCCGACCTCCATCATGTTGCCGCTCTGGTTCTCGCCCAGCACCTCACCGGCGCCGCGGATTTCAAGGTCGTGCATCGCCAGGTAAAAGCCTGAGCCGAGCTCCTCCATGCTCTGGATCGCGTCCAGCCGCTGCTGGGCCTGCTTGGTCAGGGTTTCGGTGTCGGGCACCAGCAGATAGGCATAGGCCTGGTGGTGGCTGCGGCCCACCCGGCCACGCAGTTGGTGCAGCTGGGCCAGACCAAACTTGTCGGCCCGGCTGATGACGATGGTATTGGCCGTCGGCACGTCGATGCCGGTCTCGATGATGGTGCTGCACAGCAGCAGGTTGTGGCGCTGGGCGATGAAGTCTCGCATCACCGACTCCAGCTCACGTTCGGGCATCTGGCCGTGCGCGATGGCGATGCGGGCCTCGGGCACCAGCTCGGCCAGCCGGTCGCGCCGGGCGTTGATGGTGGCCACATCGTTGTGCAAAAAGTAAATCTGCCCGCCGCGCTTCAACTCACGCAGCACCGCCTCGCGCATCACGCTATTGCCCTCGCTGCGCACGAAGGTCTTGATCGCCAGGCGGCGCTGCGGCGCGGTGGCGATCACGCTCAAATCGCGCAGGCCCTCCAGCGCCATGCCCAGCGTGCGTGGGATCGGGGTGGCGGTGAGGGTGAGCACATCGACCTCGGCCCGCATCGCCTTGATCGCCTCTTTGTGGCGCACGCCGAAGCGGTGCTCTTCGTCGATCACCAGCAGGCCCAGCCTTTTGTACTTGACATCGGGCGACAGCAGCTTGTGCGTGCCGACGACGATGTCCACCGTGCCGTCTTCCAGCCCGGCCAGCGAGACCTTGATCTCCTTGGCCGAGCGGAAGCGCGACAGCTCGGCAATGCGCACCGGCCAGCGGCCAAAGCGGTCAACCAGGGTCTGGTAGTGCTGCTCGGCCAGCAAGGTGGTGGGCGCCAGGATGGCCACCTGCTTGCCGCCGATGACCGAGATAAACGCTGCCCGCAACGCCACCTCGGTTTTGCCAAAACCGACGTCGCCGCAGACCAATCTGTCCATCGGCTGCGGGCTGACCATGTCCTGGATCACCGCATGGATGGCGGCGCGCTGGTCGGGTGTCTCCTCAAAGCCGAAGCTGGAGGCAAAGGCTTCGTAGTCGTGTGCCGAATAGCGGTGCGCATGGCCCTCTCGCGCGGCCCGGCGGGCATACAGGTTCAACAGCTCGGCGGCGGCGTCGCGCACCTGCTCGGCGGCTTTGCGCTTGGCCTTGTCCCACTGGCCCGAACCCAGCCGGTGCAGCGGCGCCTCATCAGCGCTGACGCCGGTGTAGCGGCTGATCAGGTGCAACTGGCTCACCGGCACGTAGAGCGTTGCTTTGTCGGCGTATTCCAGATGCAGGAATTCACTCGCGCCATCACCAAGGTCGATGCTGATCAGCCCGACGTAACGCCCGATGCCGTGGTTGCCATGCACCACCGGATCGCCCACCTTCAGCTCAGACAGATCCTTGATCAGCGCCTCAACGCTGCTGGTCTGCTCTTGCTTGCGCCGGCGCCGGCCTTGCGGCGCGCTGGCAAACAGCTCGGTTTCGGTGATGAACTGGATCGACACCGTGCCTTGCGGCTCCCACCAGTGGAAGCCGGCCGCCAGCGGCGCGGCGGTGATGGCAAATTTCTCGTCGCTGGCTTCGAACTCGGCCAAGGTGGTCACGCTGGGCGGCTCAATCTTGTGGTCGCGCAGCAGCTCCAGCAGGCTCTCGCGCCGGCCTTCGCTTTCGGCCACGATCAGCACCCGGTGCGGGGTGGTCTCCAGCAGCTTGCCCAACGCAGCCAAGGGCTCGGTGGCGCTGCGGTCAGACGCCACATCCGGCAGCGGCCTGGCCCAGTCGGTGGCATCGCCGCCGCGCAGCGCCAGCGTGGCATGCCGGTTGGCATTGGTGAAAAATTCATCGCTGCGCTGAAAAATATCCTCCGGTGCCAGCACGGTGCGCGCTGGATCGGCGGCGATGAAGCGGTGGCGCTCCTTGGTGTCGATCCAGAACCGGTCCAGTGCCCCGTCCACCTCACCATGCAGCACCAACTGGGCTTGTTCAGACAGGTAGCTGAAGATCGTGCCGGTCTGCTCAAAGAACAGCGGAAGGTAGTACTCGATGCCGGCGGTGGCAATGCCCTGCGCGATGTCTTTGTAGATGCGCGATTTGGTCGGATCACCGTCCAGCTTTTCGCGCCAGCGGGCACGGAAGGTGGCGCGGGCCGCCTCGTCCATCGGAAATTCGCGCCCCGGCAGCAGCCGCACCTCGGGCACCGGGTACAGGCTGCGCTGGGTGTC
>JAYSZH010000057.1:0-4828 GCA_043738155.1 Polaromonas sp.
TAGATTGAGTGGTGAGTGCTGACGGGCTCGAACCGCCGACCTACGCCGTGTAAAGGCGCCGCTCTACCAACTGAGCTAAGCACCCAAGCTAAACCTATACGCTGATCAGTTTAAAGCATCCTTCAATGCTTTGCCTGGACGAAACTTTGGCACTTTAGCTGCTTTGATTTTTAAAGCAGCGCCAGTACGAGGATTGCGGCCGACGCGCGCTGCGCGCTTGGTTACCGCGAATGTACCAAAACCAACCAAAGACACTGAGTTGCCTTTTTTAAGCGTTGACTTCACTGCACCGATGATGGATTCCAAAGCACGTGTTGCAGCTGCTTTTGAAATATCGGATTGCGTAGCAATGTGCTCAATGAGTTCTGATTTGTTCACAGTAAACTTCCTCTTTGAAATTAGGGATAAATTGTCTCGAAGCAGATTCTAGTCGTTTTTTAGAGGGTCTTGCTCTGCTTTGCCTATGATAAGCCGTGTTTGTCACAAAAAAATCTGCCATTAAAGCGATTTATCCACGCTGCCGGCTTCCTTACTTCACTCTTACTTCAACGCTATTTAACTCTGGCTCGAATTTCGGGAATGGCTTTTTGCAAATAATAGATCATGGACCAGATTGTCAGGATTGCAGCAACCCAAATCAGCCAAGTTCCCCACAGCCTAGTGTCGATGATATTGAAAAGCTTGCCATCAAACAACAAAAACGGGATAGCTACCATTTGGGCGACCGTTTTCAACTTGCCAATCATATGAACAGCCACGCTTTTCGAGGCGCCGATTTGAGCCATCCATTCGCGCAATGCAGAAATGGCAATCTCACGGCCTATGATGATGAGTGCAATAAAAACGTCCACTCTTTTAAGATGCACCAAAACCAGCAGAGAAGCGCAAACCAATATCTTGTCGGCCACTGGGTCTAAAAATGCACCAAATGCAGAAGTTTGGTTCAATTTGCGTGCCAAATAGCCATCCAACCAATCCGTCAAGGCAAAAACCACAAACAACACAGTAGCAATGAGATTTTTGCTCGAATCGTCAATCGATAAATAATAGACGCCAATAATGAGCGGAATCGCCACAATACGCGCCCAGGTCATCAGGGTTGGAATAGTTAAAAACATAGGGCTATTGTGCTACAGCTTTAGGTTTGTGGGTTTGAGAAACCTTGCCACATTTCATGCAAACCCTCTTCCATGCTGATTTTAGGCAACCAACCCGAGCAGCTGAGCAGTCGACCAAAGTTCAGCACATTAGCCGCAACGTCAAACTTTCGCTCTTCTTCGTGGTTAACCATCATGGATAAGTTTGCTTTTTGAGCCAATGGGCGCATCAAATCGATAATGTCCAAGTTGCTGCGTCCCACGCCACTGCCAATGTTGTAAACGGCCCCATTCGTGCCATGCTCCAGCGCTGCAACCATCCCAGAAGCGACATCTTTTGCGTGCACATAGTCGCGCACTGTGCCACGCTCGCCAAAAACTGTGATTTTTTTTCCTGCCAGCACATTGCCCATCGCCGTGGCGATAAAACCCTGCCCCATAAACGGTAATTGCCCATGACCATAGGCATTCGCAGGCCGCACCACCACCAAAGGCAAATCATGCAAACGATGGTACATCAGCGCATAGCGCTCGATGGTCAGCTTGGTAATACCGTATGGCGACACAGGCTCAGTCTCGGCGTATTCAGAAATCGGCAAGCGGTTTGCATGGCCATACACCGTACCGCCTGATGACACCACCATGAAGCGCCGCAATTGAGCATGGTGTTGCAGCTCTTCCATCAACGCCACCACGCGGGGCAGATTGGACTGCAAGTCAAACATGGGGTCACTGTAGCTGGTTTTGGGTACAGTGGCATACGCCAAATCGATCACTTCATCACAGGTTGCCAACAAAGGGCGCAGCAATGTCATGTCCGAGGCATCAACAGCTTTGTATTGAATACGTTTATCTGCGAAGGCAACTTCAGACTTACGCCCCAATACGAGCACGTCACGCCCGGAGGCAGCCAAAGCCTCGCTCAGGTACCGACCAATAAAACCACCGCCACCGATAACGCAACTGCGCATGTTTTATCTCTCACCCAAGTTGTTAACTAAATTCATAAACATAATATAACCGAGGAAGTAGGCGGCTCCTTTACTGATGTTTAAGCTGATTTTCAATGCAAGGCTCTGTAAATCGTCTCCGCCAGCTCTTTAGACACGCCTTCCACCGTCGCAATATCCTCTGCACTGGCCATAGCAACACCACGAATGCCACCAAAACGCTGCAACAGCTTGGCGCGGCGTTTCGGGCCAATGCCGGGAATATCCTCAATTTTGCTGCCACCCACCCGCACTTTGGCACGCTTGGCACGCATGCCGGTGATAGCGAAACGGTGCGCTTCATCCCGAATTTGCGCTACCAGCATCAGCGCGCTGGAATCTTTGCCTAAATAGACTTTCTCCCGCCCGTCGGCAAACACCAACTCTTCCAAGCCCACCTTGCGGCCCTCACCTTTTTCAACACCCACCAGCAGTGACACATCCAGACCAAGCTTCTCAAACACCTCTTTTGCGGTGCTGATTTGGCCTTTGCCACCGTCGATCAGCACAATATGCGGCATCAGCGACTTGGGCTCTGAGCCCGCTTCTTCAGCCGTGATTTTGGCGATTTTGTCCGCTTCCACAATTTTTGAGTAACGCCGCTCCAGCACCTGGCGCATGGCAGCGTAATCGTCACCGCCGGTGATGCCGTCGATGTTGTAGCGGCGGTATTCGGCGCTTTGCATCTTGTGGTGGTGAAAAACCACGCACGACGCCTGCGTCGCTTCGCCCGCCGTATGTGAAATGTCAAAACATTCAATACGAAGCGCATCAATATCGTCCGTCACCAGCTCCAACGCATCCACCAACGTCCGTGTACGCGCTTGCTGCGATCCCTCTTCGCTCAACAAACGCGCCAGCTGGATATTCGCGTTGTTTTGCGCCATTTCCAGCCAAATACGCCGCTGCTCGCGCGGGTTGTGGACGGCGTTGATTTTGAAACCCGCTTGCTCAGACAGCGCTTTAAGCAAGCTTTTGTCCACTTCCACACTGGTAATCAGCGCCGCCGGAATCGGCACATGGATGTAATGCTGGGCGATGAAAGCCTCCAATACCAGCACTTCAACTGATTTGACTTTCGACGCGTCACTGTCAACCGTTTGCATATTGACCGCATCTTCCACATGAACAGGGAAATACTGCCTGTCCCCCAAATGCCGCCCACCGCGCACCATCGCCAAATTCACACACGCTTTGCCGCCCTGCACCTTCACCACCAAAATATCCACGTCTTTGTCCGACCCCGTGGTTTCGACCGACTGTTGGTGCAAGATATTCGACAACGCCGCAATCCGGTCGCGCAGCTCCGCCGCCATTTCAAACGCCAACTGGTCAGCGCAAGCCATCATCTGCGCTTCCAGCGTTTGCATAACAATTTGCGTCTCTCCCCGTAAAAACTGCTCTGCGTTTTGCACATCTTGCCTGTAAGCTTGCGGGGTGATTTTGGTCAACGCCGGCACGCAGGGACCAGAGCAACGCTTGATTTGGTACAGCAAACACGGCCGTGTGCGGTTGGCAAACACTGAATCTTCACACGTGCGCAGCATAAACACCTTTTGCAGCAGCAAAATAGACTCTTTCACCGCCCAGCCGTTCGGGTACGGGCCGAAGTAGCTATGCTTTTTATCAACCGCACCACGGTAATACGCCATTCTGGGGAAAGTTTGGCTGGTAATCTTCAAATACGGGTAGCTCTTGTCGTCCCGAAACAAGATGTTGTACTTCGGGTTCAGCGTCTTGATCAGGTTGTTTTCCAGCAGCAGCGCCTCCGCCTCAGAGCGCACCACCGTCGTCTCCATCCGCACAATCTTGCTCACCATGTGCCCCGTGCGCGTGCCACCGTGGTCTTTTTGGAAGTAACTGCTCACTCTGCGCTTCAGGTGAATCGCCTTGCCCACATAAAGCAAGTCATCGTTCGCATCAAAATACCGGTAAACCCCTGGCAGCGAAGGCAGTGCAGCTACCTCAGCCAGCAGCGCGTCAGAATGCGGCTTGGCAGCTATCGGCAAACCGGTGATTTCGTCGATGTTGGGTGGTAATTGGGAAGGAGTTTCAGCCATAACTTATATTGTGATGCCATTTCGCGGCCGCTATGCTGACGCATGGGTGCAAACCCCAATTCAAATCCCACCACCTCCCACTAGACTGCAATTCACGTCATATTTCATTTTTGGAGGAATTTTCATGTCCACCAGTCAAGAGCGCCAACGCCGCCACATCCTACAAACTGCGTCAGTTTTAGCGTTGGGCATTTTGGCAGCTGCAGCCAGCGTGGGGCAGGCTTGGGCGCAATCGTCGCCATGGCCATCAAAACCCATCAAAATTGTTGTCGCCTTCGCGCCTGGTGGTTTGACAGATGCTTACGCGCGCAATTTTGGTCAACACCTGAGTGCCAAGCTGGGCGTGCCAGTTGTCATTGACAACAAACCAGGAGCGGGTGCGGTTATTGGCATCGATGCCGTTGTTAAATCTCCCGCAGATGGCTACACATTTGGTATGACGACCTCTGGCACGCTTTTCCAAAACCGAGTTTTGTTTACCAAATTGCCTTACAACTTGGACAAAGACATCACCCCGGTTACCTTTTTCCCCTCTGGGCCCTTGGTGGTCGCTATCAACGACAAAATTCCTGCCAAAAACATGGCTGAATTCATCGCTTGGGCTAAAACCAACAATGCCAACATGGGCACCTACTCCGCCGGCTCCTACCCGCATATGGTGGCTGACCAAACCAACCGCCAA
>JAYSZH010000058.1:0-4809 GCA_043738155.1 Polaromonas sp.
GCGTTGACCGGGCAATTGGTCACGCTGATGGCTGTGCTGGTGCCACCATCACCAGCGGCGATTTCCTCCAATACCAGCGCCAAAGTCAAGTAATCCAGATTCGCGCCACCAAACTCTTCAGGCACACAAATACCGTAAGCGCCCAACTGAGCCAACCCTTTGTGAACATCTTTGGGGAAATGGTGTTCTTTGTCCCACTTCGCAGCTTGCGGCCACAGCTGCTCTTGCGCGAAAGCACGAACAGCTTCGCGGATCATTTCTTGGTCTTGGGTCAATAGCATGGTGAGTTGCCCGTGATTAAATCAACTCAATGGTCATGGCCGTCGCTTCGCCGCCGCCAATACACAGCGTCGCCAAACCACGCTTGAGCCCGCGTGCTTGCAAGGCGTGAATGAGAGTCACCAAAATGCGCGCGCCACTCGCACCAATCGGGTGTCCCAAAGCGCAAGCACCACCGTTGACGTTGACGATTTCATGCGACAAGGACAAATCTACCATCAACGCCATCGGCACGACAGCAAACGCTTCGTTGATCTCCCACAAATCGACGTCTTTGGCCGTCCAGCCCGCTTTAGCCAAAGCCTTTTGGGTTGCACCCAGCGGTGCAGTCGCGAACCAGTTGGGCTCTTGCGCATGGGTGGCGTGGCTCACGATGCGTGCCAGCGGTTTGATACCGCCTTTTTCGGCATGACTTTGGCGCATCAACACCAGAGCAGCTGCGCCGTCGTTGATAGAGGAACTTGATGCAGCCGTGATGGTGCCGTCTTTTTTGAAGGCTGGACGCAAGCTGGTGATTTTGTCGAGTTTGATCTTGCCTGGACCTTCGTCGATGCTGATGACGGAATCACCCGCTCGTCCCTTAACCGTCACGGGTGTAATTTCAGCCGAAAATGCTCCTGATTTTATAGCTGCTTGCGCACGTTCTACGCTGGCTATGGCAAATTTATCTTGCGATTCTCGGGTGAAGTTGTATTTGGCAGCGCAGTCTTCGCCAAACGTGCCCATAGAACGCCCAGCTTCGTAGGCATCTTCCAAACCGTCCAGCATCATGTGGTCAAAAATCTGGCCATGCCCGATTCGAATGCCGCTGCGACCTTTTGGCAACAAGTGCGGCGCATTGGTCATGCTCTCCATACCGCCAGCGACCATCACATCGGCACTGCCAGCGACCAGCATGTCATGTGCCAGCATGGTGGCCTTCATGCCGGAGCCACACATTTTGGACAAAGTAACAGCGCCAGCACTGATAGGCAAACCGCCCTTAAAGGCAGCTTGGCGTGCAGGCGCTTGGCCTTGCCCCGCCATCAAGCAGTTGCCAAACAACACTTCATTGACAGCATCGCCCGAAATACCTGCACGCTGGACGGCCGCCTTGATGGCTGCGCCACCTAGGTCATGAGCAGCCAAACTGGAAAAATCGCCCTGAAAACCACCCATGGGGGTACGGGCTGCAGAGACGATAACAATGGATTCAGACATACAGATTCTCCAAAAGCAGGGTAGAAAGTTAAATTATCAGTACTTTTTCTATGCAATTTGCTATATTTTTAATAGCTTATTAAGCATATTTATTGCTGGCTAGAGACTGAAACAGACTCTACGGCAGCCATGTAGAGCGCCTCTAAACCATCTAAACCAGATACGGTTATGCGCAGGTCTTGCAGCAAGCCATCATGAACCCCGTAAACCCAACCATGCACGCTGATTTGCTGCCCCCGCGCCCAAGCATCTTGCAGCACTGTGCTTTGGCAAACGTTGACCACTTGCTCGATGGCGTTAAGTTGGACTAAAGCGTCAAAGCGTTTCGATTCCGGCATTCCATTCAGCAACTGGCGATGACGGTCTCTCACATCTTGGATATGTCGAATCCAGTTGTCTGCCAAGCCTACACGTATGTTTTGCAGCGCTGCCTTTACACCACCACAGCCATAATGACCACAAACAATGATATCTTTGACTTGAAGCGCATCAACAGCATATTGAATCGTCGACAACGAGTTTAGGTCGCTATGCACGACAACATTGGCTACGTTACGGTGTACAAACACTTCTCCAGGATCGAGTCCTGTGATTTGATTTGCAGGCACACGGCTATCAGAGCACCCAATCCACATGTATTTTGGATTTTGTTGATTTTTGAGATTGGTGAAAAAGCCTGGTCGCTCGCGCTCCATTTCGGCAGCCCATGCGCGGTTGTGGGTGAATAGATCGGAAATTGAAGTTGGCATGTTTGGCCCCAAAAGAGTCTGAGTGATTGTGGAGGGTTTACATTGTCTCAGCAAACAACTCACGGCCAATCAACATCCGACGGATTTCACTGGTGCCCGCACCAATTTCATACAGCTTGGCATCACGCCATAAACGACCCAGCGGGTAATCGTTGATGTAGCCATTGCCGCCAAATATCTGCACACCATCACCCGCCATTTTGGTGGCATTTTCAGCGCACCATAAAATGACAGACGCGCAATCTTTACGGACTTGGCGTACGTGATCAGTACCCAACATATCCAAATTTTTAGCCACAGTGTATGCAAACGAACGCCCTGCTTGTAAGAGCGTGTACATATCGGCCACTTTGCCCTGAATTAACTGAAATTCGCCAATACTCTGGCCAAACTGCTTACGGTCATGGATGTACGGGATCACGTTGTCCATCACCGCCTGCATGATGCCAAGTGGCCCACCCGTCAACACCGCGCGCTCATAATCCAAACCGCTCATCAGCACCTTGGCACCGCTGTTGAGGCCGCCCAGAATGTGACTTTCCGGTACTTCAACGTCCTGAAACACCAGTTCACCCGTATGACTGCCGCGCATGCCAAGTTTGTTTAGTTTCTGCGCCACCGAGAAGCCGGGCATGTTTTTTTCGATCAAAAAGGCAGTGACACCACGCGCACCCAGTTCAGGTTCGGTTTTGGCGTAAACCACTAAAGTATCCGCATCGGGGCCGTTGGTGATCCACATTTTGCTGCCGTTCAAAACGTAGTAGCCGCCTCCCGAGGCACTTGGCTCTTTCCATTCAGCTTTCAGCTTCATGCTGATGACATCACTACCTGCACCCGGCTCGCTCATCGCCAAAGCGCCCACATGCTCCCCGCTGATGAGTTTGGGCAGGTATTTTTGACGTTGTTCAGGCGTGCCATTGCGTTTGATCTGATTCACACAGAGGTTGCTGTGTGCGCCGTAGCTTAACCCGACCGATGCCGAAGCGCGGCTGATTTCTTCCATGGCGATCATGTGCGCCAAGTAGCCCATGTTGGCTCCGCCGTACTCTTCTGACACAGTGATGCCCAAGACCCCCAAATCGCCCATTTTTCGCCACAAATCCATGGGGAATTGGTCACTGCTGTCGATTTCAGCAGCGCGAGGGGAAATCTCGGCTTGTGCAAACTCGCGCACAGCATCGCGCAAGGCGTCGATATCTTCACCGAGTTGAAAATTCAGTCCGGGCAGATTCATGAGGTATCTCCAATAGCATGTGAAGTAGTTGACGTTTACGTAAACGTCAACCAAAACACTATTGTAGCCAGAATACCGTAAAAGGCGCTACTTTTTGTCGCTTACGTCGGCTCAATAGGGTCGACTGGCGCTTGTGTGTGCTTGATAAAGATCTGTGCCGCCCAAATACCGATTTCGTACAGCAAACACATGGGAATCGCCAAAGCCAATTGCGACACCACATCTGGCGGCGTGACGATGGCTGCAATAACGAAAGCTAAGACGACAAAATAACCCCGAAAATCTTTCAACTGCTGGATCGTCACCATGCCCATGCGTGCCAACACGATGACGACGATAGGCACCTCAAATGCCATACCAAAGGCCAAAAACATGCTGAGTACAAAGCCTAAATATGCCTCGATATCTGGCGCTGCGGTGATGCTTTTGGGTGCAAAACTTTGGATGAACTTGAAAACTTGTCCAAAAACAAAGTAATAGCAAAATAAAACACCGATGAAAAACAACACAGTGCTTGAAATGACCAACGGTAAAACGAGCTTTTTCTCGTGCATATACAAGCCAGGCGCCACAAATGACCAAACTTGCCACAGCACAACAGGCAAAGCGATTAAGAATGCCGTCATCATTAAGATTTTTAGCGGCACCAAAAAAGGCGATATGACCGAAGTTGCAATAAGCGTTGCGCCTTGGGGCAGATTAGCCACCAGGGGCGCTGCCAAGATGTCGTACAAAGCTCCAGGACCAGGATAAATGGCTAAGGCAATAGCGACAATGCCAATTGCGATGACGATTTTGATCAAACGATCTCGCAGTTCTACCAAATGCTGGACAAAAGGTTGCTCTGTACCTGCTAATTCGTCAACTTTTTCTTTTTCGTCTGCCATGAGGTTTTAAGGGTAATCGTGAAAACTTGCAATTGTGTAATTCTGCAAGTTTGTGGTTGGCATCAGGCTAATCTGACTGGGCGAAACTTAGCAACGCGTGCTGCGCCAGACATGGCCTTGGTACGAACGCCAGTACGCGCTTTGTACCAGTTTGGCACAGCGCCTTGTTTGACGCGCCATTTTTTCTTGGGGTGTGAATATGTTGGATAACTCGTGTAAGCGTTAATGTCGGCATCTGATCTGGATGAGCCAGCTTCGTTTGTTGCGTCTTTCCAGTCTTTTTCAAAATCAGTCACTCCCGTGTGAATCGTATTTTCGACATCACTCGCTGCTTCTTGCATGGTGTCTTTCATCTTTTTGAGCTCATCCAGCTCTATAGATTTACTCACCTCTGCTTTAACATCAGATATATATCGTTGCGCTTTACCCAACAAAGTGCCAATCGTACGTGCGACGCGCG
>JAYSZH010000059.1:0-4776 GCA_043738155.1 Polaromonas sp.
CGTTAAGACGTAACAAATCTCGCCTTTTGGACTCACATACTTGACTGCAAACGGGTTGGTTTCGTTAGATTGAGCATGCGTCATGGGCAAGCCAATGACCAAGTTCGTGCGCTCATTAAACGCTTTGCTTGACAGCACAAGCATTGGGTGCTCTTCCCTCATTTCAACACCTACTTGTGGGTTGAAATCGATCCAAATCATGTCGCGTCGGTCTGGCACCCAAGATTTGCTTGTTGTCATTTGATAATTTCAGCACCAACGGGTTTGAGGGCCATGACTTCACCGCCGTGACGCGCTGGATCAAATAACTTGAGCCTTTGCTCAAGGGTCAATTTTGGTTTTCCAACGATCCGAAGGAAGACACCACCTTCGACGACTTCGACTCGGACAGGTAAGCCACGCTCAAAATGTGCAGCCTTGGCGACTGGTGCAGTGATGCGTATGCCGAGACCGTTTCCCCATCCTTGAATAACTTGATTCGCCGTTAAAGTAGCTGCATTCATAACTGGTGTCCTTTCAATCGTTACCCGTATAAACATGTTTATACTATTTTACAGCACAATCAGATAAATTCCAGCGTATTCGTTGCAGCCGAAGGTTTCGTAGTCGTGCCACAAAAACGTGTGCGAGAAAGTATGTGATGACATAAGAGTTGGGTTGTAAAAAAGGGCTGGTAACCTAAGTTACCAACCCTTTTAATATAACTGAGTATGGCTTATCGAAAGATGTTTTAACCTTCCGAAACTTCCTCAGATTCAGCTTTCGCTTTGTCTTTCTTAGGCGGCTTTGGCAGCGGGGTGATGTCCAATACCACTTCGCCGGTTTCCACGCCCTTCTCGTCTGTTTTCAAAGCGATGTCCACCGTCAATCGGCCACCATCGACCAAACGACCAAAGAGTAACTCGTCTGCCAAGGCGCGGCGAATCATGTCCTGGATCAGGCGCTGCATAGGGCGCGCACCCATGAGCGGGTCGAAGCCTTTTTTCGCCAGATACTTGCGCAGGCCGTCGGTGAAGGTGACTTCGACCTTCTTCTCGGCCAGCTGGGTTTCCAGTTGCAGCAAGAACTTGTCTGCCACGCGCAGAATCACGTTCTCGTCCAGCGCTTTGAAGCTGACAGTCGCATCCAAACGGTTGCGGAACTCGGGCGTGAACAGGCGCTTGATGTCGGCCATCTCATCCCCGGCTTCGCGTGGGTTGGTGAAGCCGATGGTCGCTTTGTTCATCGTTTCGGCACCGGCATTGGTGGTCATGATCAGAATCACATTGCGGAAATCGGCTTTGCGGCCGTTGTTGTCCGTCAGCGTGCCGTGGTCCATCACCTGCAGCAATACATTGAAAATATCCGGATGGGCTTTTTCAATCTCGTCCAGCAGCAGCACGCAATGCGGCTTTTTGGTGACCGCTTCGGTGAGTAAACCGCCCTGGTCAAAACCCACGTAGCCCGGTGGCGCACCAATCAAACGGCTGACCGCATGGCGCTCCATGTATTCACTCATATCAAAGCGAATCAGTTCGATGCCCATGATGTAGGCGAGCTGCTTGGCGGCTTCGGTTTTACCGACGCCGGTCGGGCCGCTGAACAGGAAGGAGCCGATCGGCTTGTCAATCTTGCCCAAGCCAGAACGCGCCATTTTGACGCTGGAAGCCAACACGTCCAAAGCTTTGTCTTGACCGAAAACGACACTCTTCAAGTCGCGTTCTAGCGTTTGCAGCTTGCTGCGGTCGTCGTTGGACACGTTCGCAGGCGGAATGCGCGCGATTTTGGCGACGATTTCTTCAACTTCAAGTTTGCTGATGATTTTTTTACGCTTGGACGCTGGCAAAATGCGCTGCGCTGCACCGGCTTCGTCGATCACGTCAATGGCTTTGTCGGGCAATTGCCGATCGTTGATGTATTTGGCGCTGAGTTCGGCAGCGGCTTGCAGCGCGGCCAAAGCGTATTTCACACCATGGTGCTCTTCAAAGCGCGACTTCAAGCCTTTGAGAATATCCACAGTTTCAGCCACAGTCGGCTCGACCACATCGATTTTTTGGAATCGACGCGCCAAGGCGGCGTCTTTTTCAAAAATCGCGCGGTATTCGGTGAATGTGGTTGCACCTATGCATTTGAGCTGACCAGAGCTGAGCGCTGGTTTGAGCAAATTGGACGCATCCATCGTGCCGCCAGACGCTGCGCCGGCACCAATGATGGTATGGATTTCGTCGATGAACAAGATGCCGTTTGGTTTATCTTTGAGTTGTTTGAGCACGCCTTTCAAACGCTGCTCAAAATCGCCACGGTATTTGGTACCGGCGAGCAATGCACCCATGTCAAGTGAATAAACGACAGATTCAGCCAAAATCTCAGGCACTTCTTTTTGCGTGATGCGCCAAGCCAAGCCCTCGGCAATCGCAGTTTTACCCACGCCAGCCTCACCCACCAACAGTGGGTTGTTTTTGCGACGACGGCACAAGATTTGAATCGTGCGCTCGACTTCGTAATCGCGACCAATCAGCGGGTCAATCTTGCCAGAAATGGCGAGGTTGTTGAGGTTGACACAGAACTGGTCCAGCGGCGATTGTTTCTCTTGCTTTTCCGCGCCCTGCTCTTCAGATTGCTCAGCAGATTCGCCGGATTTCACCGGCTCTGGCGGGTCGCTCTTTTTGATGCCGTGGGCAATGAAGTTGACCACATCCAAGCGCGTCACGCCTTGCTGGTGGAGATAGTACACGGCATGCGAGTCTTTTTCGCCAAAAATAGCGACCAAGACGTTCGCACCAATCACTTCTTTTTTGCCACTGCCGGTCGATTGCACATGCATGATGGCGCGCTGGATAACGCGTTGGAAACCGAGTGTAGGCTGCGTATCGACTTCGTCTGTACCTGCGACTTGGGGCGTGTTGTCACCGATGAACGCGTTCAATGACTTGCGCAAGTCGTCTATATTGGCGGAGCAAGCGCGCAGCACTTCAGCGCCGCTGGGGTTGTCGAGCAATGCAAGGAGCAAATGCTCGACCGTGATGAACTCATGGCGCTGCTGACGCGCTTCAACAAAGGCCATGTGCAAACTAACTTCTAACTCTTGGGCAATCATGCTGTGTCCTTTGGCCTGTTTTACTTACGATATTTAACTTACTCTGCTAGATTAACTATATCCCGATATTTGCTGAAAATTTACCAATTCAGAACTTTTACATGGGGTGCATAAACCTTCATTCAAGCCCTCATTCCAGAGGTTCTGCTTGACACTGTAGCGGATGACCATGTTCTTTGGCGGCACCAGCGACCTGATCAACCTTACTCGCGGCAATGTCTTTAGAAAACACACCGCATACCCCTTTGCCGTCAAGGTGAATTTTCAGCATGATTTGGGTCGCCGTTTCGCGGTCTTTCTTGAAAAATTCTTGAATCACAAAAACCACAAACTCCATCGGCGTGTAGTCGTCGTTCAGCATCACGACTTGGTACATTTGCGGTGGTTTGGTCTTTTGCGGCACGCGCTCAAGCACGGTGGTGTCGCCATCGTCACGCTTAGGAAGCGCGGGTTTGGGTTGAGCCGGTTTATTCGCTGATTTATCAGGGTTTGCTGGAGATTTTGTAGCCATTATTCATTGTAGCTGCGGGTGAAGACCCAATCATAATGGAGGACAATTTGCGCAAACTCAATAGCCCGTGCTGCAGATTCGATGACAAATCACATGTTTTCAATCATAACTTGACCAAAACCGGAGCAGCTCACCTGCGTTGCACCTTCCATCAAGCGCGCAAAATCGTAAGTCACCATCTTGCTGGCGATTGACTTTTCCATGGCGCTGATGATCAAATCTGCCGCTTCCAGCCAACCCATGTGACGCAGCATCATTTCAGCAGCCAAAATAGAAGCGCCGGGGTTGACGTAATCTTTGCCTGCATATTTAGCAGCGCTGCCATGGGTGACTTCAAAGCACGCCACGGTATCGGACATGTTTGCACCTGGCGCGATACCCATAGCCCCTACCTGCGCCACCAAGGCGTCTGCAATATAGTCACCATTCAAATTCATGGTTGCGACAACAGCGTGTTCAGTCGGGCGCAACAAGATCTGCTGCAAAAAGTCGTCAGCTAAAACATCTTTGATGATGATCACTTTACCGGTTTTTGGGTTTTTAATCTGACACCACGGACCCCCGTCAATCAATTGCGCACCAAACTCTTTTTGAGCTAAGCCATAAGCCCAATCCCGGAACGCGCCTTCGGTGAATTTCATGATGATGCCCTTGTGAACAATCGTCACACTGGGCTTGTCATTGTCAATGGCGTATTGAATCGCTTTACGCATCAAGCGCTCAGTGCCCTCGCTGGAAACAGGTTTGATACCGATGCCAGATGTATTTGGGAAGCGAATGTTGTCGACGCCCATCTCGTCTTGCAAGAATTTGATGATTTTTTTGGCCTTCTCGCTGCCAGCTTCAAACTCAATGCCAGCATAAATATCTTCCGAATTTTCACGGAATACTGCCATGTTGGTTTTTTCTGGCTCTCTTAACGGCGACGGCGCACCGTCAAAATACTGCACGGGTCGCAGGCAGACATACAAATCAAGCGCTTGACGCAAAGACACATTCAAAGATCGGATACCAGCACCTGGTGGCGTCGTCAGCGGACCTTTGATCGAAATAACATATTCTCGCAAAACATTCAGAGTTTCTTCAGGCAGCCAAACATCAGGGCCATAAACCTTGCTTGCTTTTTTACCCGCATAAACCTCCATCCAATGAATCTTACGTTTGTCACCATAGGCGCGGTTTACGGCGG
>JAYSZH010000060.1:0-13097 GCA_043738155.1 Polaromonas sp.
GAAAAAGAAATCGCTGGTCTCAAAGGGCAATTAGCGTCCCACCAAGGTGACGCTTTGTTGTCGCAAGCCATTGATTTAAAAGGGATTAAATTCCTCGTCGCCAAAATGGAAGGTGTTAGCGCTGCTGATGCCGCCCAGACTTTGCGCGACACGGTGGGCAAGTTGAAAGACAAGCTGAAATCAGCCGTCGTGGTTCTTGCCAGCGTCGATGCAGGTAAAGTCCAGCTCGCCACGGGTGCGACAGCAGACGTGATGGGCAAGGTCAAATCTGGCGATTTGGTCAACTTCTTGGCAGCGCAAGTCGGCGGCAAAGGCGGTGGCCGGCCCGACATGGCGATGGCCGGTGGTACAGACGCCAGCGGCTTGGACAAGGCGCTGGCGAGTGCACAGGGCTGGGTTACTGAAAAACTCGGACAATGAGAAATTGGGTTAAAACTCAAATTTTAGGCCATAAATATGCCTATAATGGTGCTTAGCTGGCGTATTTATTGCCTAAGTAGCTATCAAAAATATAGCAAAATTATACTTAAACTTAACTAATTTTGCCTATTCTTATGCCTCAATCAGCACCAAACAAGTCCATCTCTACCAGTGCGGGTAGCACACCGCTGGTGCTGGATTCACCGCACAGCGGCACGGATTATCCGCAAGATTTTGGCTATGTGTGCGATTTGTCCACGTTGCGCCGTGCGGAAGACACGCATGTTGAAAAGCTCTACAGCTTCGCTCCGGCTTTGGGTGTGGCGTGGGTAGAAGCTCATTTTCCGCGCAGCTATCTGGACGCCAACCGCAACGTGACTGAGATTGACCCTTCCATGCTGTCTGGCGCTTGGCCAGAGGATATTGGGGGAGAGCTGGGAGCATTGGACGCAGCCGTGCAGTCCAAACTACGACTGGGCAAGGGGCTGATTTGGCGGATGACAGACGATGGCTTGCCACTGTACGACCGCCTGCTCAGCGTGGCAGAGGTGCAGCAGCGCATTGCCGACTGCTGGCAGCCCTACCATGCAGCGGTGGGCAGCGCGATAGTCGCAGCCCATGCCCGCCACGGCTACAGCATTCACATCAATTGCCACAGCATGCCCGCCATCAGCAGCAGCCACGCGACAGATTTTCCAGGTTTGGTGCATGCCGATTTTGTGATTGGGAATCGCGACAACACCACGTCCAGCGAAAGCCTTGTGCTCTTTATTCAGGAGCAACTGGCGCAGCATGGTTATGACGTCGCCATCAACCACCCGTACAAAGGCGTGGAGCTGGTGCGCCGCTACGGCAAACCGCAGCAGCACCGCCACAGCGTGCAGTTAGAGATCAACCGCAAGCTGTATATGGACGAAAGCACCTTGGCGATGCATGCGGGGTTTGAGGGGCTGCAGGGGCATTTACAAAGCCTTGTTCAGCAGCTTTTGGCGTACGATCCGCGATAAAACCTGCTGATTCGCATCAACTGAGCATCGATCATTTAGCGCACCAATAATTAGCGTGCCAACAACTTGGGCATATTCGCCATAGCCGCCATGGCTTGGGTACGAAAGTTGCCCATGATCGCCATTTTCTCAGCGTCGCTGGGGTCGATATTGCTCATCAGTTTGCCAAAACCGTCCAGCCGCGTGTCGCGCATCCAGTTGCGCAGGGTTTTGTCTTGCGACCAGTGCATTTGGTTCATCATCGTCACCATGATGGTGCGCGGATAGTCTGCCAAAGTGCGCGGAAAAGGCACGCTGGCGCACAGTTTGTTGCGCACATCGTCGTCAGGATAATGCGCTTCCACATACGCAATCACGGCGGCGCTGAAAGTGGGCAAGGGCGCACGTACCACTTGCAGCACGATTTTGTTGGGTTGGTAGATAGGTTGAATTCGCCACTGTTCGACGGCTGATGCGGTGCAGTCGATGTACAGCGTGCCCGCTTCCATCGCCACATGGCCTTTGTCCAGCACCATGTTGGCAGACTCCAGCGCTTGCACGCGCCCCAAGCGGATGACGTTTTTGATGCGCTGCAACATCGCAATTTCACCCTTGGATACGGTCGCAAAGTGGAACATCGTCGGTAGGTGGTCGGGGTCAATACGCAGCATCTGGTCGCTGGCTTCCATGCGCAAAAACAAGTCGTCTACACTCGTGGCATTGGCCAAATTAGCCATTTGTGTGACTTGGCCGCCTATTGAGTCTTTGAAAAACTCTTCACCCGGCTGGGTGGTGAGGCGGTTCACCAACCAAGAGTCGCGCGGCATCACCCAAGTGATGCTGTCGGGCGCAGCGCCGTGGTTGAGCAGCCAAATGCCCGCATCCATCGCAGTTTTGCCTGCGCCAATGATGCAAAACTTCGTGGGTTTATCTGCAGGATTTTTAGCTTGCCACAGCTGAGTTAAGGCATTCGGTGCAACCAGTTTGACGCTATCGCCGATTTTGAACTTAGGCGTGTGTGTCGATGGTACGGTAGGGCTGTAGTAGTTGGCATCCACCAGCTTTTTACGGACGGTAACTTGCGTTCGCTCGCCCGACAGGATGGATTCAAAGGTGTGCATACCTGTGGTTTCGTTAAATCCAAGGTAATTACTCATCGCAAAATAGCTCACCCGCCCGCTGGGGAGCAATTTTTGGCTCATCACCTTGTCGTAATAGCCGCTGATCTCGGGGCCCGAAGCCAGCTCGTACATGCCCTGGTTCGCACCTGCTGTGTCTATGCGGTTAGCACCCAAAGCCATGGAGTTGACTCCGTAGAAGGCCGATGGCTGATGGAGCGTTACGAACGGGTAAGCATCGTTCCAGTGCCCACCCGGCTTGGCGTGGCGGTCGACAAGGGTAATGTGTGCGTCAGACTCCTGCACCAGCGTATCGGCAAATGCCATGCCCGAAGCGCCACTGCCAACGACCAAATAATCTGTTTCAATGTGCTGCATTGTCATCCCTATAAAACACAAAAGTGATAAGCTTTCAATCTAGCATGCAAAATTTTTATCCACGTCAACTAGGAGACATGATGAACACTTTAGAAATCGGTAAAAAATTGGTTGAGCTCTGCCGCGAAGGCAAAAACGAAGAAGCGGTGAACACGCTGTTGGCAGACGACGTGGTCAGCGTGGAAGCTGGCGGCCCGCCTGGTACAGACCCGACGACCAAAGGCATTGAAGGTGTGCGCGGCAAAGGCGTGTGGTGGCGTGAAAACCACGACATCCATTCCGCCAAAGTTGAAGGCCCGTGGCCGAATGGCGACAAATTCATCGTCCGCTTTACCTACGATGTCACCTTCAAACCGCAAAACATGCGCTTCACGATGGAAGAAGCGGCGCTGTACACGGTGGCGAATGGCAAGATTGTGAAAGAGGAATTTTTCTACAATATGGGCTAAATTAGTTTAAGTCGCTCACCGGCTTGTCAGCAATCGCCCCAAGTGGCTGTAGGCGATTGACGCTTCTGGTTTTTTAGCTGTCAGCGTTATTCATAATCACCATAAGAGTGTGGAAAAACTATCCAAAGGTGATTTATGGCAGCGTCAGATCGTTCAACTAGCAATAAACCAAATATAGCGAGGGCGCCAGTTAGAAAGGCAGTTTTCCCGGTGGCAGGTTTGGGGACGCGGTTTTTACCAGCCACCAAGGCGCAACCCAAAGAGATGCTGCCAGTGGTTGATAAGCCACTGATTCAATACGCCATTGAAGAAGCCTACTCGGCGGGTATCAGGCACATGATTTTTGTGACAGGACGCAACAAGCGATCCATAGAAGATCATTTTGACACGGCGGTTGAGCTGGAAAAGGAGTTGGAAGCAAGTCAGAAACACGAGCTTTTAGCGCTGATCAGAGCCATCAAACCGCAAGATATGGACTGCTCGTATGTGCGCCAGTCCAGCCCATTGGGTTTGGGGCACGCCGTTTTATGTGCCGAGCATATTGTCGGAAATGAACCTTTTGCCGTGCTGCTGGCGGATGATTTGATGGTCAATGAAGCAACCAGCGACCAGCCTCGTGACAATACGAATACCAGCATCAGTAGTTTGTCTGTTTTAGCGCAAATGGTCAAATTGCATGCCCAATTTGGTGCTTCAATTTTGGCGGTTCAAGAAGTTCCGTTAGACATGGTGAATCGCTACGGCATTGTGGCCAGTGAGATGCTGGAACCACGTCTGAGCAGAACAACTCAAATTGTTGAAAAACCCACATCTGAGGAAGCTCCGTCAACATTGGCTGTGGCTGGCAGATACATACTGACACCTGAAATATTTCATCAGATCAGACAACAAAAAGCGGGAGCATTGGGAGAAATCCAATTGACGGATGGGATTGCCAACTTGTTGAAAATTCAGCACGTCTATGCCTATGAATACATTGGAAAACGTTACGACTGTGGCAGCAAAGAGGGGTTTTTAGAAGCTACGGTTGAGTTGGCAATGCGACACCCAGAAGTGGGCGTCGAATTCCGTCAATTTTTGCGTGATTTGAAGCTGTAACAAATCATACAACCTCACAGTTAAGTTGCAAAGTATTTGTCCTACAAGCTAGCTTCAATTTGTCTGACAGACACAGCAGACGACCACGTTTAAGATTTCCATAAGGAGTTTTTAATGAATACATATATTACCGCTTTACCTTCGTGGAGCACCACTGCATTCAGTTTAAATATCGATGCCTTGCCTTACGATACTTCTGCTTTGTGCAAACACCTCGTTCATTGCAATGTGCCGAACAAACGACTTTTCGCAATGCGTTGTGCCGCTGAGACAATACATGGTTTTGTGATGGGGCGTTTTATAACAACACTGGCTGTATTTTTTGTGTTGATCGGTGGCTGCTTTATAGCTGCTTAACGATGACAGAATACGAATTACAGCGCTATCTGCCGGTTGCGCCAAATTCGTTGTGCGAGATCTTGGATGGCGAACGTGGCCTTGTGGAGCAACCGATACGTTCAGAACTATTTGGTTTGAAACGGTTTTTACAGCATGGGCATAGCTTGGCTTTGACACATGAAGCGGCCGTCACGAAGGCCAATTCAACGATATTTTTCCCGCGTATAAACAACAACATCCTCGTTTTAGAGGAAGCGGAACGCTATATTGGTGAGCAGGCCAACTCAGGCTATGACTTGAGTCCGGCGGCAGAGTGGCTGCTGGATAATTTTCATGTGATTCAGGCGCAGCTCAAAGAAATACACGATGGTTTGCCTCGCAATTACTTTCGAAGCTTGCCGGTGTTGCTCGATGAGCCGCTTGCTGGTTTGCCCCGAGTGTACGGTGTCGCTTGGGCTTTTGTAGCGCATACAGATAGTGCTTTTGACGAGGAGCTGTTGAGTCATTTTTTGACGGCCTACCAAAAAAACAGAGAGCTAAATTTAAGTGAAATGTGGGCGTTGCCGACCACATTACGTGTTGTTTTGATTGAAAATTTACGCCGGTTGGCTGAACGTGTTGCTACAAATAAAGCAGCACGCGAAGTGGCCAATTTGTGCTGTGATCATATTGAAAACTACTCCCTTGCAGTATTGGACCAGCTTCTTACGCTGCTGAATCAACGTGGCCTAGGAACTATGTTTTTAAGTCAAATGGCGCAGCGACTACAAAGTAGCCAGGCCAGCGAAAATATACCTTACATCCATTGGATACAGAGCGTATTACCAGATTTGGCATCCATACAAATGCAGCGTCCAGCTGATCAAGCGGCTGATAATTTGAGCATGCGAAATGCAATTACAGCATTACGCGCAATCGGTGATGCAGACTGGACAGACATAGTCGCCAGAACCAGCAAGTTGATGCAGTTGATGCTCACATCAACTGTATTTGAGGCTGAAGCTACGGCGACACGTAACCTGAGTTTGCACGGCATAGAGAGACTGGCGATTCGAAGTGGAAAAACAGAGCTGGTAGTGGCGCAAACTTTGCTGGACCTGATTCAAAAGTCTTCTCAGAGTTCTACAGTCGCGCTGGAGGCCAGTTACTGGTTGGATGGTGCTGGCAGATCTGAACTGATGCTTGCATTAGGCATGCAGGTTCGTGATTCCCTGTTTTGGCGTTATGCGTTGCGCAATCTGCTAGTTCCCAGTTATTTGAGCATGCTCTTGCTGGGAACAGTCGCGTTGGTCGCGGGGATACAACATGCACATAGCGCGGGGCAAAGTGGTGCAGATGGGCAGGCATGGCTCACGCTCGTTGGTATTATCCTTATGGCGTTTCCAGCGTCTGAAGCAGTACTGGCGGTCATCAACCGATTAATCAGCGAGTCGGTACGACCTAGGCATTTGCCACGCTTAGCTTTTGTGAATGGCATTCCGCAAGAGCACAAAGTGATGGTGGTTGTCCCTGCCATGTTGTCCAATGAGTCAGTGGTTCAGGAATTGGTGCATCGCTTGCATCTACATTACCTCGCCAACCCAGAGCGACATGCTCAATTTGCAATGTTGACTGACTGGGTTGATGCCGATACGCAAACACTGCCAACCGATGATGCTTTATTGCGAATGGCCTGTGAGCAGGTAGATCAACTGAATGTGCGTTACCCCAATGTAAAAGGTGAAGTGAAAGATGACGCGCCGCGTTTTATCGTGTTGCATCGGCAGCGTAGTTTTAGTGAGACCGAGCAGCGATGGATAGGTTGGGAGCGCAAGCGTGGCAAATTGGAGCAGCTTGTGGGAACTCTAGCGCTAGCGAAAAACAATGTTTTCATAGACTTAGGCGAGATTTCGCACATCACTGGTGACATTAAATACATCGTAACGCTGGATAGCGATACGCAGCTACCCCCCGGTAGACTACGCGACTTGGTGGGCATTGCGGCTCACCCGCACAATCAACCCATCTTAGATCGCGACAAACGTACCATCGTCAGCGGTTATGGCATTCTGCAGCCGCGTGTGGCAGTACCATTGCCATCGCCAAAAGAGGTCACGCTGTACCACTGGCTGTTTGCTGGTCAATGCGGAATCGACCCATACAGCGCTGCAAGTTCAGAGGCGTATCAAGATATGTTTGGCGAGGGGACTTTTACGGGTAAAGGGCTTTTGAACATAGAAGCCATGCAAGCCGTACTTTCAGGTCGTTTGGCTGACGGGCAAGTGCTGAGCCATGATTTGCTTGAAGGCTCTCTGGCGCGCTGTGCCGCTGTGACTGATATCAGCTTGATTGAGGAGGCTCCGTTTCACGCTGATGTGGCCGCCTCGCGCGTGCATCGCTGGACACGGGGTGACTGGCAATTGCTGCCATTTCTGTTCAGTCCCATTCGCTACCCACTGCTGGCTATCAATCGATGGAAAATGTTTGACAATTTACGGCGCTCTCTTGTCGCACCGATGTCATTAATTTTGCTGTTGATGGCGTTATCAGGATTTGTTGTTTCTCCTGTGGTTGCACTAACCTTGGTTGTGGCTGCGTTTTCAGCGGGGCCATTGATGGGTGCTGTGGCTAGTTTCTCACCCAGCCGAGATGATTTGGCAAAGCTGTTTTTTTATCGTCATGCTATTACCGATTTGCTTCGTGCATTATTTGGGGGCATTTGGCATATTGCACAATTGATGCAGCAAGCTAGATTGGCTTTGGATTCCATCGGGCGGGCGCTCTACCGTACAAATATCAGCCGGCGAAATTTGCTGCAATGGACAACGGCTGCGAGTGTCCAAGCCTCAGCTAAGTCGGAATTTTCAGAGCTGGTGCGACTGCACTGGAAAGAGCCTGCCATTGCTTTGGTGTTGTTGTTTTGTTTGCTGGTTTTTAAAACGCCATTTACCGCTACCTCTGTGACGATTTGTTTGTTCTGGGCAGCATCGCCGGTATGGATTTGGTGGGTTAGCCGCCCGAGTTCTAAATTTCAAGAGACAGCATTGACCGACAAAGATCAATACTACCTGGAAGGCATAGCGCGTGATACATGGCGATTATTTGAGCGTTGTGTCGGCGAAGATGACAACCACCTGCCGCCGGACAATCTACAAACCTCACCACATGATATTGTGGCGCATCGAACTTCACCTACCAATATCGGTCTATACCTCTTGAGTGTGGTCTGTGCCCGTCAATTCGGTTGGATTAGCACACAAGAAGTGATCCAACGACTGCAATTGACGCTTGGCACAATGGCCAAGCTAGAACGCCATCGAGGGCATTTTCTCAACTGGTACGACACCCAGACGCTAGCCCCGCTGTTGAAAAAATACGTGTCGACTGTCGACAGCGGCAATCTCAGTGGTCATTTACTCGCAGTTGCCGAAGCTTGTTTGGAGCTGTCGCACGCATCTGATGCACAAGCAATATTGCAAAATTTGGCACATGACTTTAAAAAAATGGCATGGGAGGCGGACTTTAGTTTTTTATATCACAGCAAGCGCCGTTTACTGCATATTGGCTATCGGGTTGAAGCGCATCAGCTTGATGGCAGCTTTTATGATCTCTTGGCCTCTGAATCGCGATTGACCAGTTTGCTGGCCATCGCAAAAGGAGACGTACCTGTCAATCATTGGGCTGCCCTAGGTCGTCCGTTCTATGCGGTCGGCAAATATGCTGGTTTACGATCATGGTCTGGCTCTATGTTTGAGTATCTCATGCCGACGTTGGTGCTTGATGAACCTCTAAACAGTGTATTGCACGATGCCTGCTGTGCAGCGCTACAGGAACAAATTAAGTTTGCTGCCAAGCGTCGTGTGCCATGGGGTATGTCGGAGTCGGCTTACGCTGCAAACGACGAAACTCTCGCCTACCAGTATGCGCCACAGGGCGTTCCTCGTCTTGCGCTTCGCCGCACACCACCTGGTGATTTGGTGGTTGCCCCCTATGCCACAGCGTTGGCGACGCAAATTGCACCCAAACTTGCAATTCGTAATTTTGTGCACCTTCAATCAATGGCGACACGCGCATGCTATGGGTTCATCGAGGCGTTAGATTTCAGCCCAGCCCGTCAAACAAGCGATAAATGTTTCATTGCAGTAGATACCTTTATGGCACACCATCAGGGAATGAGCATAGTTGCGATTGCAAACGTGTTGCTTGACTGTGCACCACGGCGTTGGGGCATGGCGAATGCTCACATTGAAGCAGTGAGTTCGCTGTTGCATGAGCGTGTTCCACGGGAGGTATCGATTTTGGAGTCGCCGCCTGCCGCGACACCATCACAATCGCAATCACTCAAAAAAAGAGCACTTGGTTTGTTGCGAGATGTGCAGCCTGGTGCCGCTGCAATAGAGCCCACGCATGTACTTTCAAATGGACGATACGCTGTGACGTTGCGCGCAAACGGTGCAGGAAACAGCAGTTGGGGACAAACGAGCATAACCCGATGGCGTGATGATGCCCTGCGAGACGCTTATGGTAGCTTTTTCTATCTGCGTCGGCAGAGTCAGTCTGAATCAGCCTCATCGATACGTCTTTCTCCACAAGATTCATTTTCTGCCACGACGCCAGTTTCAATAACGCAGCACCCTGCAGCTGATTCGACGGCGCATTACAGCAGCGTATTTCATTCTGATCGCGTGTGTTTTGAAGCGCAATGGTCAGACCTGCAGGCACACACGACCGTATGGGTGAGTCCAGAAGATGATGTTGAATTTCGACGTGTTGAACTACGCAATCTCAGTAGACATACCATAGATATTGAACTTCTGTCTGCCCTTGAAGTAACATTAGCGTACCCGCTCGCCGATGAGGCCCACCCTGCATTCAGCAATTTATTTTTGCGTTCAGAATGGTTGGCTGAACAACAAGCCTTGCTGTTCGAGCGCAGACCACGCCTAGCCACAGAGCGAAAATTGTATGCAGCACATTTTGTCGCAGTCTCTGATCCTCAAGTGGTTAGTCTACGCTTGCAGACGGATCGACAGCACTGGCTGGGTCGTAACCACGTTGCTGCACAACCCATGGCGAGTTTCGATACGGCATCCGATGACTTACACGGTGATGCTGCCATATCAGAAGCCCTGGTCAGCAACGCAAAAAATGGCACGCTTGATACAGGTCTTGATCCCGTATGCGTACTGGCTGTACGCTTGCGTATTCCACCTTTCGCGAAAGCGAAATTGACTTTTGCAACGACTGCTACTGATGATGAGGGTACGTTGCGAGCGGTCATCGACAAATATCGTCAGCATAGCCATGTTCAACGTGCATCGCTGATGTCAGCTACCTTGGCGAGTATTAGATTACGCAGTCTAGGGATTAGTGCTGAAAAATTTGCGGCTATACAAATACTGACTACCGCATTGGTGCTGAGTTTGACGCGTCCACAGTCGCGAGATGCATTTCCTGCCGATGCCATGGGTGAGAGGTGCGATAAAAAGCTGCTTTGGCGCTTCGGCATTTCGTCGGATAGACCCATCCTCTTGGTCTCTGCAAGTGATGTGCATGGTTTGGGCATGCTTCGCACGCTGGTGCAAGCCTTGCGCTTGTGGTCTTGGGGCGGCATTGCTTGCGACGTGGTTGTTGTTAACTCAGAGCCAATTTCTTATGAAATGCCGTTGTACAGGGAGATGGCGGCTTTACGCGAACGTTATATCTCCGATTCCGGTGGGAGCACAGTTAACATCATCGCTAATTTGCATGTATTGCGAGCTAATGAACTCACATTGGCAGAATTTGGTACGCTTCAAATGCTGGCGCGCGTTCAGCTCATTGCTGATGGAAGACCCTTTGTTCACCATCTACAGGAGTGGGTTGATCTGCATGAGCAAGCTTTTGCGCAAAGGTACCGCACTTCGACAGCGGTTGTGCCGCTAGCCATTCGTTCTATAGTTGCGCCCCCAACACCAAGTGGTAGCTTTGATGATTCATTGAACGAGTTCAAATTCAATGTAAACGCACAACTGCGACCCGCCAAGCCATGGGTAAATGTGATGGCTAACCCTGACTTTGGTGCCATTCTGTCAGAGTCGGGTGGAGGCTATACATGGGCAGGAAATAGTCGTTTAAACCAGTTGACAGCATGGTCGAACGACCCCGTAGCAGATTCACCTGCTGAATGGTTTTTACTGCAAGATATCAAAACACTGGATATATGGAGTGTTTCGCCCTCAGCATGTGGTGATGGCGGTGTCACCTACAGGGTATCGCATGGACAAGGCTATAGCGAAATTAGTCATCAACGCGGCGATCTCGATATCACAGCGACATGGTGCGTGGATGAGAAAATCGCAGTCAAACAAGTAAGCATAAAAATTGTTAACAACAGTCATCGCGCTGTGCGTCTGCGTTTGGTGGGCATTGCCGAATGGAAGATGGGGGCGAATCGATCTGATCGCAGCACGACGAAGACATCCATGTTTCGCCAGCGTCTGCCCGATTTGAAAACTGACAACGTGGTCGCAGGTAGCACGGGTATCGCTGACAAGGCGTTTGAGCAAAAACTCACCGCCTTGCTATGTACACAACGAGATCATTCTGCTGGTTTTGGTGGTGGTACGGCATTTTTGGCGTTTGCTAGCGCAAAAAGTGAAGCAGATGACTGGACCTGTGATAGACGTGAATGCTTTGACGCGAGAGGACGCTTGGTATTGCCAGATCATTTCGGGCAGCGCAGTGGCAGTGGGCTAGACCCTTGTGCGGCATTGGCAACAAGGATTGAAGTCAAAGCAGGCGCGGCAGCAGATACAGTTTTTTTGATGGGTTACGCTGATAGTCTCAGTGCCGCTCAGCAACTTGCCACCATGGCCACAGCACAATCTGCACTGCAGCGGCTAGAGAAGGTGCGCAGGCAGTGGGATCAATTGCTATGCGCTACGCAGGTGATTACGCCAGACCCACTTTTCAACGTCATGGTCAACCGCTGGTTGCTGTACCAAACGGTATCGTGCCGTCTTTGGGCTAAGGCAGGTTTCTACCAAGCTGGTGGTGCATATGGTTTCCGTGATCAATTGCAGGATGCAATGGCGCTTACTTGGGCAGCACCACATTTGCTCAGGCAGCAGATTGTCCTGGCTGCGTCTCGCCAATTTCTTGAAGGTGACGTACAGCACTGGTGGCATGCACCGGGTGGTGCGGGCGTGCGTACGCATTTTTCTGATGATTTGCTTTGGTTGCCGCATGCCTGTGTGCGCTACATACGTGCAACGGGTGACACATCCTTGCTGGACCAAAGTGTTGCATTTATCGAAGGAGCAGCCATTCCAGACGGCTCTGAGGATGCTTATTACACGCCCAGCATCAGTAGCCAAGCTGACTCAGTTTACGAGCATGCCGCTCGCGCCATAGACCGCAGTTTAAGAGTCGGAGTTCACGGATTGCCGTTGATGGGAACGGGCGATTGGAATGATGGCATGAACCGTGTGGGTCATGAAGGACGCGGGGAGTCTGTTTGGCTTGCTTGGTTTTTATGTCAATTGGTAGAAAATTTTGCACCACTGGCTCGCGAGCGGGGGGATGTGAAGCGCGTACTTCAATGGGAGAACGCTGCTATAGGATGGAAGTCGGCACTTGACACCTCGGCCTGGGATGGTCAGTGGTTTAAACGTGCCTTCTTTGATGACGGCACCGCACTCGGCTCTCACCTCCAACCAGAGGCAAGTATTGATTTGATTGCGCAGGCGTGGTCTGTTTTGTCTGGGGTAGCTTTGCCAGCTTTTCAACGCATGGCATTAAATGCTGTAGAGCAGAAGTTGGTTGACCATGATGCTGGACTGATCAAATTACTAGACCCACCACTTGTTCATACCACCCCCAGCGCAGGTTATATCCAAGCCTATCCGCCTGGTGTGCGCGAAAACGGGGGGCAATATTCACATGGTGCTGTCTGGGTTTTGATGGCTCAGGCGGAGTTTGCAAAATCTTTGCCAGATATGGGCAAGCACGCAGACTTGGTCTACCGGTACTTCACGTATTTGAGTCCTGCGCATCGTGCCAGTCACCCTGTGCATGGTGCAGCGTACGGAATCGAGCCTTATGTCATGGCCGGTGATGTCTATAGCCAGCCGCCGTATGTGGGGCGGGGTGGTTGGAGCTGGTACACCGGCGCTGCGGCGTGGATGCACCGGGCTGCGGTAGAGTCAATTTTCGGCCTGCAACTCGGCTCTGAGTATTTGAGCTTTAACCCATGCCTACCATCGCACTGGCCGCAAGCCGAGCTTACGCTGCAGCGAGACGGTCGCACTATGCGGTTTATTCTTCGACGTTCTATTCCTGCTGATGCA
>JAYSZH010000061.1:0-13058 GCA_043738155.1 Polaromonas sp.
GGTGGGGTGCGGGGAAGCATGTTTCGGATTAGTAAAATATGGCTCTATCCAGCGTATTTGTTGCTTATACAGCTATTAAAAACACAGCAAAATTGCTTATTTTTAACGATAAACCTCTTTGCGATTGCCAATTTTGATCACTAAGATTTTCACAGCCTCGTCTTCAATCTTGGCTATCACGCGGTAGTCGCCAACGCGGTATTTCCAAAGTTCACCGAGTTTTGAGCCTTTGAGCGCTTCACCAACACTGCGCACATCGTCTAATTGAGTAACTCGCTCTAATAAAAATGACAAAATACGTCGGCTGATTTGCGGGTCGAGTTGGCTTAAGTTTTTACGTGCTAACGATGAGAGCTCAACTTCCCATGCCATATTGCTTCATCACTTCTGCAAGTGGTACGGTAGTTGATCGGCCGGCGCGAATCTCCTCAAGCTCACGCTCAGCGATGTAGATGTCTTCCAAGTCACCAATGTGCTCACGAATAGCTTCGATCATGAGAAATGTTTTGCTGCGACCCGTATATTGCGCCAAGCTTTGCAGCCTTGAAGAAACATCGTCAGGCAGTCGAATGGATACCGCGCTCATATTTTTTCTCCATATGAAATATTTGAGATACAAGTATCGCAAATATTGGCGATGCTGTCAAACCGCATGCAACTTGTCTAAACCTCAATCACCCGCCCCGGATTCATGATGTTTTGCGGGTCCAGCGCCCGCTTGATCGTCTTCATCAGTTCAATCGCCACGGGTGATTTGTAATCTGGCAGTTTTTCTACCTTCAAGCTGCCAATGCCGTGTTCAGCGGAGATGGAGCCTTGGAATTGCATCACCATGTCGAAAACCAGCGCGTTCACGCCGGGTTCTTGGGTTTCTAGGAAGGCGGCCTGGTCTGCACCCTCAGGCGCTTGCACGTTGTAGTGCAAATTACCGTCGCCCAGGTGGCCGTAGTTGACCAAGCGTGCGCCGGGGAAGGACTCGGCCAGTTTGGCGTCGGTCACGCGGACGAAGTCGGGGATGCTGGAGACGGGAATCGAGATGTCGTGCTTGATGTTCAGCCCCTCTTGCGCCTGCGCCAGCGGAATGCTTTCGCGGATATGCCACAGCTGCTTGGCCTGCGTCATGTTTTCGGCCACCACGGCGTCGAGCACGCAGCCGGCTTCCATGGCGGCTTCTAATAAGTGCTCAAACTGCTCACGGGCGTGGCTTTCAGATTCATGGTCAGAATTCTCCAAAACCACGCAATACGGCGCATCAGCCAGGCCCAAAAACGGCACACGCTGCTGCGGGAAATGCTTGCCCACCAAACTCAGGGCGAATTGCCCCATGACCTCAAACCCCGTCAAACCCGCGCTCAGATATTTGTGCGCCAAGCCCAGCAACGTCACTGCAGCGTCCATAGAGGGCAGGGCGGCAAAGGCGGTGAGTTTTGCCGCTGGCAGGGGGTACATCTTCATGGTCGCGCCGGTGATGATGCCCAGCGTGCCTTCCGCGCCAATGTACAAATCGCGCAAGTCGTAACCCGTGTTGTCTTTGCGCAGTCCCGACAATCCGCTCCAAATCTCGCCCTGCGCCGTCACCACTTCCAGCCCCAAGCACAGCTCGCGCGTGTTGCCAAATCGAACGACTTGTGTACCACCCGCGTTCGTGCCCAAATTGCCACCAATGGTGCAACTGCCTTGCGAACCCAAACTCAGCGGAAACAAATACCCTGCATCAAAACACGCCTGCTGCACATTTTGCAGTACACAGCCCGCATCCAGCGTGATGGTGCCGTTGCCGGCGTCCAGCTTGCGCACACTGTTCATGCGCTGCAGGCTGAGTACGATTTGCGTACCCGATGCATCCGGTGTTGACCCCACCACCATGCCCGTGTTGCCGCCTTGCGGCACGATGCTCACCCCTGGCGTTGCCGCGCAGGCTTTGACGACAGCGGCGACTTGCTCGGTCGAATTCGGCCGAACGACAGCCAAAGCCACGCCACGCTCGCGCCCCCGCCAGTCGCGCACGTATTGCACGAGGTCGTTATCAGCAGATTCGATCAGCACGTGGGCGGGGCCGACGATGGTTTGCAGGGTTTGGAGTAGGGCGGGAAATGGTGATGAAAGAGACATATTTTTACGACAATCTTGCTAAATTTTTACTATGATTTTAATAGCTGCTTAGGCAATAAATACGCCGGCTAGAGTCGAATTAGAGCATATTTTTACTGGAAAAAGATTACTTCACATCAAACTTCGGCAGTTTCTTCTCCACCGCCACATTCTTCAGCTGCACATACACCGGCAGGCCATTCTTGTACTTCGGATAATCTTCGCCCGCAATCAGCGGGTTCAAATACAGCTTGCACTTGTCAGTGATGCCAAAGCCGTCTTTGCTGATGAAGCTGCGGGGCATGAATTTTTCGACGTTGGCGACTTTGGCGAGGTCGGCTACGCCGATTTTGTATTTGTAGGGCACGTCGGAGATGCGCTCTACCGTTGGCATGACGGCGTTTTTGCCGGCCAGAGCCAGTTCAACGGCTTTTTGGCCGAGTTCGTAGGCTTGCTGCACGTCGGTTTTGGAGGCAATGTGGCGGGCTGCGCGTTGCAGGTAGTCGGCCACGGCCCAGTGGAATTTGTAGCCCAGGGCTTCTTTGACCATGTTCGCCACCACCGGTGCCGCGCCGCCGAGCTGGGCGTGGCCAAAGGCGTCTTTACTGCCTTGCTCCGCCAAAAACGTGCCATCGGGGTGGTGGCAGCCTTCAGAGACGACCACAGTGCAGTAGCCGTGTTCTTTGACCAGCTTGTCCACGCGGGCGAGGAATTTCTTCTGGTCAAACACGATTTCAGGGAACAGGATGACGACGGGGATGCCGTGGTCTTCGATCAAACCACCGGCTGCGGCTATCCAGCCGGCGTGGCGGCCCATGACTTCGAGCACGAAGACTTTGGTGGAGGTTTTGCACATGGAGCGCACGTCAAACGAGGCTTCCAGCGCTGACACGGCGACGTATTTGGCAACCGAGCCAAAGCCGGGGCAGCAGTCGGTGATAGGCAGGTCGTTGTCCACGGTTTTGGGCACGTGGATGGCTTGCAGCGGGTAGTTCATCGCCTTGGACAACTGGCTGACCTTGAAGCAGGTGTCCGCCGAGTCGCCACCGCCGTTGTAGAAAAAGTAGCCGATGTTGTGCGCTTTGAAAACCTCGATCAGGCGTTCGTACTCGACTTTGTTGGCTTCCAGGGACTTGAGCTTGAAGCGGCAAGAGCCAAACGCACCGGATGGCGTTTGGCGCAGCGCGGCGATGCTGCTGGCGGATTCTTTGCTGGTGTCGATCAAGTCTTCGGTCAGCGCGCCGATGATGCCGTTGCGACCTGCATAAACCTTGCCGATTTTGTCTTTGTGCAGCCGTGCGGTTTCAATCACACCGCAGGCCGAAGCGTTGATAACCGAAGTCACGCCACCGGATTGGGCGTAAAAAGCGTTCATTTTTTTAGTTGCCATAAAAGTATTCCTAAAAATTAAAGGTGAAAATCAAGACAAAATGGTGGTGTTAACCTCGGTGTGAGCGCCCAAAGCCGATGCAATGGCTTGTGCGTTTTTCGCCGCAATCAGCCGCTGGCGTACATGCAACGCACAAGCGGTGAACAAAATCACGCACAGCACGACCTCAATCATCGCCAGATAGTTGCTTGGTGCTTTGTCGCCCCAAGCGCGCACCACGCCTTCAATGAAATACAGCCACACAAACAGGCTGACCCAGCGGTAGGTGAACATGCGGTTTTTGAGCAAACCTGCCAGCGGAATGCACAGCGGCAGGACTTTGAGGACTAATAACGAGCCTCCGGGTCGAATCGGTGCCAGCCACAGCTCCCACAGCAAGCCCAGCGCAATCAACCCGATCAGGCTGCCGACGGCTGCAATTCGCGTTGCTGTCACGTATTTAGGGGGTAAGGAAGTTAAAAGTTGTGGTGATGTCATATCAAATACGGGTTTTCAAGTGGCATGATAGCGGCATGCAAAAAATGAAAGTGCCTTACAAACATTCTGCAAAAGAGTTATTCGATGATTTTATGCGCGATGCGCTCACGTTTCCGTGGAAAAACACGGCTTTGACGCTGCGCGAGCGCTTTAAAGAAGACCATTTGGGGCTGACTGCTGGCAGCTTGACCTTCACCACCATCATCTCCATCGTGCCGCTGTTCACCGTGGCACTGGCAATATTTAGCGTTTTCCCCATGTTTGGCAAGATGCAAACTGGTTTACAGCAGTTGCTGGTGGACAGCCTGATCCCTGACAACATTGCCCGCCAAGTGCTCAGCTATTTGGGCCAATTTGCCACCAAAGCGAACAAAATCGGCTGGGTGGGCGCGTTGGCGTTTTTGGTGTCCGCCTTGATGATGATTTTGACCATTGACCGCAAGCTCAATGACATTTGGCGTGTACGCAGCACCCGCCACTTGGCGCGGCGCATCATTGTGTATTGGACGCTGCTCACGCTCGGGCCGCTGTTGATGGGTTTGAGCCTGACTTTCAGTTCCTACGTGATGTCGGCATCCAAAGGCTGGGTGTCCGGGCTGCCAGGCGGGGTAAAAGTGTTGCTGGACGTGCTGGAATTCATCGTCATTGCCACCAGTTTGGCTGCCATGTACCGCTTTGTGCCCAATACGCAAGTCCGTTGGACGCACGCGCTTTTGGGCGGTTTGTTCACAGCCATGGGCTTGGAACTGGCCAAGCGCGTTTTGGCATGGTATCTCGCCCAGGTACCTACTTTTTCGGCCGTTTACGGTGCATTTGCCACCGTCCCCATTTTGCTGATCTGGATTTATGTGGCATGGGTTATCGTACTTTTGGGCGCTGTCGTTGCCGCGTATTTGCCCAGTTTGCAAAGCGGCATCGCCAGACGTGGTGACACGCCGGGCTGGAATTTCCAGCTTGCCTTAGAAATATTGCAAGTTTTGGCCAAAAAGGGCAGCGGCCAAAACCTCAATACAAGTTTAGAAGCCATCTCTAAACAACTCCGCGTGGACGATTTGCAGCTAGAGTCGCCGCTGCAAACACTGGTGAGCCTTGATTGGATTGGCAAATTGGACGAAGAAAATCAACGCCAAGGCGGTCGCTATGTTCTGCTGATCAACCCTGACATCACCTTGCTTGCGCCGCTGGGCGAGCGCTTGCTGCTGCCGAATCAGGCATCCACACAGAAGCTATGGCAAAAAAACCAGTGGTCGAAGATGTTTGTGGCTGAGGTGCTTTAAATGAGCATAAAAAGCGGTTATAGCCGGCGTATTTATTGAATGAGTAGCTATGAAATATATAGTAAAAACATTCATTTTTGAAATCAAAGCCATCATTTCTAAGATGACTAAAGTTACTAAAGTAATTAGCGTCATATCTTTATTGTTTTCAGTATGGCTTGCCAGTTATGTGAGTTGGATTTATTTCACCCCCGATGAAGAGTTGCTGCCAGAAGTCGTTGAATTGTTAAAACCAGCTCAAAAAATACCAGATGTAGAAAATATCGCGATTTACGGGCTTGGTATCAGAGCTCAGAGCGATATGTTGGTAGCTGGTCAAGCAATTGTTGCTGCATACGAGCAATCAATCCAACAAAGAAAGGTCAAAGAAGCTGCTGATATCGAGTCGCCAAAAGTTGACGAATATTTAGGGCTGAAGCCTCTGAGTAAGTTGAATTGGGATAATAAGATTTGCAACTTAAGCGAGTCAAAATGTTTAAAAAAATATCAAACATTAGAAAATGAATTCAATCTTATTTTAAGCAGTAATGTTGAATTGCTATCGAGATATGAAAAATTAAAATCAATCTCTAATTTTCAATTCCCACTACCCATAGATGCTACAATTTCAGATAATTCTTTAAGTGATATAGCTAAGATTGGCTCTTATAAGTTGGTGGGAATCGCAGTTAACGTAAGCATTTCTGATAAATCAACTGAAGCATTGCGCTCGTTTGATGAGGAATCAAAACTATGGCGCAGATTGCTCGCACAATCACCGACATTGGTATCAAAAAATGATTTCTGGTCGTGTTGTTCGCGAGCAAATACGCTTGGCGAGCGAGATTATTTTGAACTACCCAGAACTGGCGAATGCCAATAGCGAATTATTGGCTCGCATCGTAAGTTCACTAAGTGCTAAGGAATTGGATCTCGAAGCCGCACTTGCTTATGAGTTTAAAACTACAGCATCAGTCATAGAAAATACTTTTAATTATGTGCATTTGAGAAACCCAGATATGAATTCGGAACACCCCTTTTTCATGGTTAAGAGAATTGGTTTAAAAGGATTTAAATTAAATGCAAGCTTAAACCATGCGTATAAAAATCATGCTCTTCATGCATATTTGCAAATGCAAAATGAAAAGCAAGCATTTAATCTAATGAATAAATTTAAGGTATTGAATGCTACAAATGAAAATAATCTAATGTGGTTATTTTCATCTAATCCAATTGGTAGGTATTTGAATACATTCAATGGAAACTATTCAAATTATTTTTTACGATTGCATGATTTGGATGCTTATGCAAGATTAGTAGAAATGCAGCGTCAAATATCATTTCAAAAAATCGCTAAGAAAAATATTTCTGCTTTTCTGAGTAAACTGGGTCCAAATCTTCATGACCTGTATTTAGAAGCACCCATGACTTGGAATGATGAAAATTCGACGCTGTCCGTTCAATCAAAAGCGACGTTCACAATAAAGCAAGCGCTTTCAGAGGTGAAAATCGATTAAAAGAGAGCATTTTATGGATATAGCCAGCGTATTTATTGGCTTAGTAGCTATTGAAAATATAGCAAATTTAGCATCCAAAAACTTAAAACCGATTAAAAACCCACTTCCCAACAGTCGCGGCGACGACGCTTACAAGGCTGCCCCATAAGATATCAATCAGGGCCAATTGCAAGGGATAATTTTTGAGAGTGGCCAGATTGGTTAAATCGTAGGTGGCGTACGTGAAGAAGCCAAATAATGCCGCCAACAGTGCGGTGTGTTGCCATCCAGCCTCTGCTGATTCGGGCAAGATTGCAAATATCATCAAACCAAACGGGAACAGGGCATAAAAGCAAATTGCTGCTGCGATGTTGGGCTTTTCAGCCATCAAATGGCCGATGCCCGCTTGGTACATGGGTTTTGCGATGACACCTAACCAAATCAAGTCAATAACCACCAGCGCCACCGTGGTTGAAATGTAAGTGGCTGCTAGTTTTAACATTTAACGTTGATAAATCAAGGCGAAGTTTTTGGAAATTCACTTGTTTTTGGCACGACGGCAGAATGGTCGCCCGCTTGGCCTGTCAGAGGCATCGATGCAGACTGGTCGGTTTTGCTGACATCTGATTTTTCACTTGAAGTTGTTGCCGCTGTTTCTTTGGTTGGTCCGGCGGGCACTGTGCCTACAGGGCTTACGGCGGTGGTTGAACTGACAGTCTCTGAAATCGTCGGACTTTTGGGTGCTGAAAAGTCTTGATTTTTACAGGCGATCAAAAAGATCGATGTAAAAATCGATATACATGCAGCGCGCAGCAAGGCGTTTGGTTTTTTCATGACGGTTTGAATATTTGTAATCTATAAATGATTATTTCGACTTTGTATGCTGAGCGATGTCAGCGGTGCATACGTTTTCTTGTAGGACAAGAACGATCAATGATCTGTGTTTGCTAACGCACAGATGTGTCTCACTAAAAGGTAGTAAATCTATATTTTTGTGAGGCACGTTATGACCAATATCCGCACCGGCCAAGCGCCAGCGCCGCTTGAGCGAGCCAAGTTCAGTGAACGGTTTTTAGCGATTTATACCGATCCTGCCTTTCGCGCTGAAGATCAATCCATTTCTCGCCTTGAAGAAATTGCCTGGCAGGCATATATGGAGGGGCGCAAAGCGCCTTTCACACAAAAGGCCGGACCCGGTTATGCCAACCCCGACTACGATTTGTCAACCGAATGGATCGCCACAAAAAAACGGATTGACGATGCGCAAGTGGCTTGGGCAGACGCTGCAGGCAAATCTAAAGTTTTGCTTATTTGCGGTAGTGCACGGAATGATGGCACGTGCCCGGGTGAAATATCCAAAACCTTTAGATTGCTTGGGCTGGCACGTGAGGTTTTGATCCAAGCACAGATCACACCTGATGTGCTTGACCTGAGTCTGCTGACCTCTGAGTATGATTTGAATATTCACCCCTGCAAAGGCTGCGCTTCTACCGCCATGCCACTGTGTCATTGGCCTTGCAGTTGCTACCCCAACCATGCTTTGAGACAAACCAACGACTGGATGGCTGAGATCTACGAGCGATGGACAGCGGCGCACGCGGTCATTATTTTGACCCCCGTTTATTGGTACCAAAGCCCCAGTCCGCTAAAGCTGATGATTGACCGTTTGGTCTGCGCCGATGGTGGCAACGCGGACCCCACAGCCACAGGCGGTAAAGATCCTGGCAAAGCCAAAGCTTTGGAACTGGCGGGTTGGGATTACCCCAAGCATTTGGCTGGACGTGTCTATGGGCTGGTCGTGCATGGTGACGTCGCAGGTATTGAGGGTTCAAGGCGTGCATTGTCCGATTGGCTTGATTGGATGGGCTTGATCGATGCCGGATCACAAGCGCGACTAGACCGTTACATCGGCTATTACGAGCCATATGCCACCAGTCACGAGGCATTAGACAAAGACATTGCCGTGCAAGAAGAGGTGCGAAATGTAGCGCGTGCGGTGGTTAACGCAGTATCTGAGTTGCGCTCGGGTAGGCTACAAGCCTCCCAGCCAACGTTGTCACGACCTAGACCTAAATAGTGCTGCCATGAAACTATGCAATTACGTCAAATCTAGGCGCAGTTTTAGGAAGTTTACGCGTCTCAAGGGCGATTGCGGTACTTATTGATTATTTAATCGTCACTTTGATTTTGTTTGAAAATGGGCCATCAATCAAGCCAGATTCAATGTACTGTTTCAAATCAGCATAGTTTTTAACGGCAGTGATATAGATTTGAAATTCAAACGTGCCGGCTTCTGTTGGGGTGCCAAAGACATTGCCGTCTGCGATAGTCATACCAGGCGGTAAATCACCGGTTTTGATGGAAAAAGTCATATCCGCTCGGCAAGTTTCGGGGATGAGCTTGGTCTCTATTTTTAACTCTTGACCAACTGTGCCTGAATAGGCGGTTTTTTCAAAGTTAATCCCAAATGTCTGACTTTTTGCACCGCAGGGTGTGCCAACGCCGTTACCGCATGACGCGAGCAACAACACGCTGGACAGGATGAGTATGGATTTATAGAGTGTGTACTTCATAGTGCAAGTCATCCCATCAGTTATCGTTGGTGTTGATTGACGTTAACTTAAATCTTAGCACGCTCTCCACGAAAATGGTTAAATATAAGCGCTGCTATCGCGAAGCGCCTCATCTTGCAGCTTAAAAGCTGCCACTGCTTCCGCATCCGTGCGGTACATGCGTAAAAGTGGCCATTCTTCGCCTTGGCTGGGCAGTTCATTGGCAGCTATCAAAATACGTTCAACGGGGAGCTTGATGCCGCTGATGTGCAGGGTGATGCCGCGTTCAAGCAACATGCGGCGGACTTGGCTGAAAACTTCAAGACCTGTCGCGTCTATGCGGTTGATGGGTTGGGCGAAGAGGCAGACGCTTTGGGTGTTGGGATGCGTGGTCAAATGTGCCTGAATCGCCCGTTCAAACTCGCTGGCAGAAGCAAAATCTAGCTCGGCGTCCATGCGCAGCGCGTACAAGTTGTGCCCAAGTGCGGGCAGATGCCACAGATGGCGGTCGCGCAAGCTGCCGTCTGAATGCAAACCTACCTCGATGATGCGTGGGTGCAGCCGCAGGTACAAAAAGTGCCCCAAACCCATCAACAAGCCAGTGATGATGCCCCAATACAGCTTGGGCGCGCTGAGAGCCGTCACCACAAAGGTGGCCAAGGCACTGAAGGTTTCCATTTTCGACACATGCCACAAACGGACAAAGTTTTTAGGCGCAATCAAGCTGTAAATCGCCGCCACGACGACCGCTGCTAAGACCGACTGCGGTACGTGGTGCAAAACCGGCGTTAAAAACAGCAAGGCCAACATCACCACCAGCACGCCGACCACGTTGGCCCAAGCGGTTTTAGCGCCGGCGTAAAGATTCAGTGCTGAGCGTGAAAACGATGCGCTGGTAGGGAAGGCACCACTCAAACCCGAGGCGATTTTCGCCAAACCTTGACCAATCAAATCTTGGTTCTGGTTCCACTGTTGACCACCTTGTTGGCTTTCCACCTTGGCGCTGGAGGCTGTTTCAATGAAGCTGACCAAGGTAATCACCAACACGGGCAGCAGCAATTGGCCAAATGCTTCCAAGGACAACATGCTGGGCACATAAAGCGATGGCAAACCCGCCGGTAATGCTCCCACCACAGCGCCGCCGCTACTTTCAAAACTCGTCTGCATACTGATAAAGGCAGCTGCCAACATCAGCAAAACAACGGCGGGTAAGCGCGGTACAAAACGCTTGGCCAAGATCAAAAATACCAAGCTAACAAGGCCGAACACAGCCGCTGCATGTTGAAAAACAGGCACGTGCTGGTGTGACAGTTGAGCCCATATGTGTGCCACCATGCTGTAAAAACCACCCTCGAAACCCAGCATCGCGGGCAGCTGCGAGGTCAAAATCAACAGTGCTGCTGCTTGCGTGAAGCCCATCAACACGGGGGTGCTGATGATGTTGAGCAGCCAGCCAAAACGCGCAAAACCCAGCAGCAGTTGCGCCAAACCCGTAAGCAGTGCCAACCAAACGGCTAAATTAACCCATTCAGCACTGCCTGGCAGCGCCAAACCCGTCAAAGCCGAGCCTATCATCAAAGCGGTGAGGGCGGTGGGGCCGACAGACAGCCGAGACGACGAGCTCCACATCGCCGCCACTAGGGCAGGTAGCAATGCGGCGTAAATTCCTGTGACCAACGGCATGCCTGCCACTGCTGCGTAGGCCACGGCTTGTGGAATGATCATCAAACCCACTGTCACGCCCGCCGACATTTCGCCTTTGAGCAGTGGCAATGTCAGCCGTGGCCAAGCCAGGAAGGGGAAAATTCTGAGGAGTTTTGCGGAATTTTGCATTAGCTTAGATACTAATGCATATTTAGAATTGTTCTGGGTTTATTTCCAGATCAAATCACCTAAATACCTCCCTGGTACAAAGGTGAAAAACCCTGCAATCAAACAAGCCTGTATGTAAAGGCTGATCATGCTTTTTTTATGCGCAGCGATATTACCCCGGAGCAACGACCGAAAAGCAAAAAAAAGCGAACCCAGCGTGAGTGGAATCAGCAAATGAATTGCTGAAAAACCATACAGATTAAGCCCAAAACCACTGCGGATGAAGATGGCTGATATGGCGGTAACAACCATCATCGTCACCCAAGCATAGCCAAAAGCGCGGTGCAGCTTGGGGCGTTTGGTCATGCCCGATCGTGCCCACATGGCGAAAGGGCCGATGACAGTGGCAGTGATGGCCGCCGTCATGTGGACGGCGATCAGAGGAGACATGCTCATAATTGGCTCACAGCTTTCTGCCCAAATACTTTTCAACCTGTCGCTTTTCCCAATCCGCATTCATAAACGGCATGGTGCCAAACACGCGCATACCATGAAACAAAATACCCAAACCCCAGCCTAGCGCTGGCCAAATGACCCAAAAATAGTTGGGCGATTTGATGAAGTTAAAAATTGCCAAAGCGCTGATGACAATGACGTATCTGGCCAAATGCCCGTAAAAGGCGCGAATTTTGCGGACGTGGCGAAAGGCGGCTTCTTCGTCGGCGTTGACACTGGGTGCGGCAGATTTCGTAGGTAAAACTGCAGCTATGTTGTTAACCGTTTGATTTAATGCGGGATTTAAATTCAATGCGACATCGGTTGTCATAGCGGGCTCCTGAGTGGCTTGCAAGATAGAAAAATCGATCTCAAAGACCGATGCAAGTGACTTCAGGGTTTCATTGCTGGCTGGCAAACCACGCTCGATGCGCTGAATGGTGCGAACGCTCAAGCCGCTTAACTCGGCCAATTGTTCTTGCGACCAGCCGCGCTGTAGGCGTAATTTTTGAACCAACATGTTTGAAATTCCCTATGAACGTATTGTCGATAAATACAAACGACACCCTGTCGTCACCAAGCACAAGTTTAGGAACGGCGGTTCGTTTTGACCACGACAGCTTAGCGCCAATTCTGTGACTTTGAGCTGTCACGAACCCGTAATTGACCCGAAATTGACCTGACTTTGTGGGGACAGTGCTGTTTTTTAAGCTAAAGTAAGGATAATTGTCTATGTGGCTAGACATCTAGCTATATTTAAATACAATGTACTCAGCACTGTTAAATAAGCCTATTTTTAAGGAGATAACGATGTCACAAGTTCAATTGGCAGAAGTTAAAAACAGATTTTCAGAATACGTTAAAGCCGTACAAACTGGCGCGAAGTTTGAAATCACCGTCAGAGGCGTGCCTGTTGCACAACTGATTCCTATACAAAAAACGTCCACAAAAAAAGGTTTCGCTTTGCGCGTAGCAAGTCACATGGCCAGCTCCGTTACCCCCGCATTCGACACTCGTGCGGCCTTGTTGGAAGGCCGTAAATGAAGTTGGTCGTTGATAATTCTGTGGTGATGCGCTGGTTGTTCAACGATGGCTCTGACATTGACCGCGAATATGCAAAAAAAGTGGCCAGCTTGGTTGAAACACATGATGTACATGTGCCGGCATTGTTTGTTCCAGAGGCTGCAAATGTCATTTCACGCGCTTTGAAGGCAAAGGTCATCAGCAAAGTTGACACTACAGCGTGCTTTGAACTTATTGATGATATGGCTGCAAATGTTGTGCCGCCAGAGGGTGTCAACGAAGTGGTGCAGCTGTCGCTGCGAGCCTTTGAAGACAATCTTTCAGCCTACGATGCCAGCTATTTGTTGTTGGCAGAAAATCTAAAATGCCCTTTAGCAACTTTAGACCTAGATTTGAGGCGAGCGGCGGTTAAACGTGGCATTTCCGTTGCATGTTGGCCTTAACAGTGTTCATAAGCTAAAAAGTC
>JAYSZH010000062.1:0-39547 GCA_043738155.1 Polaromonas sp.
AAGTCTGCGCTGCGAAGACCTTGGATCAAGCGCAGCGTCCTTGCTGTATTGAACCGATCCCCCGAGCTCAAAAACCGCTTGTATAGACTTGTTTGGAAAGACATTGCGCTTTCTCCACGCGCTATGCGCATCTATACCGCACTCAGTACGGCTATTCCCACACATAGTGCAACGCATAGCAAAGGGAATGATTGATGCGCATCGTTATTGACTTACAGGGCGCGCAGTGTGACAGCCGTTTCAGGGGTATTGGGCGATATTCACTGTCATTGGCGCTGGCTATGGCTAGAAATGCCAATAAACACGATGTATGGCTGGCGTTGAACAGCGCTTTTCCGCAAAGTATTTTGGATCTACGTGAAGCTTTTGCTGGCTTGGTAGACCCTTCGCAGATTCGGATTTTTAACAACTCCGGCCACACGGCCGAGGTGGTGCCAGATAACGCATGGCGTGTACGTGCGTCTGAACGCATGCGCGAGCACTTTTTAGAGCAACTTAAACCCGATGTGATTCATGTTCCCAGCTTGTTTGAAGGCTACGGCGATGACGCTGTGACTTCTGTGGGCAGTTACACCAGTGGTCACAAAACGGCTGTGACGATTCATGATTTGATTCCACTGATGGATCAGTCTAATTATTTGCCGAATCCTGATATTCGAAACTTTTACTTTCGCAAGATTGAGTCCCTTAAACGTGCTGGTTTGTTGCTGGCCATTTCTGAATCATCTCGCTTAGAAGCCATTGAGCATTTGGGTTGGTCGCCAGAACGCATCATCAACACATCCGAGGGTGCTGATGCGCACTTTAAAATCATTGAATTGTCTGCAGAACGCAAACAGCAGATTCGTACACGCTACGGCATCACCCGAAAAATGGTGATGTATGCCCCTGGTGGTTTTGACTCTCGCAAGAATTTTGATGGCTTGATGCAAGCCTATGCTTTGCTATCGCCAGAAATACGACGCGACTACCAGCTGGTTTTGGCAAGCCGCCTGAGCAAGAGCCCACATGATGATTCACGCGCGAAAATGAACGCCTGCCGTATCAACGCTGGTTTGGCTGAAGACGAACTGGTGTTGACAGACTTCATGCCCGACGACGACTTGGTTGCGCTGTACAACATGGCAGATCTGTTTGTTTTCCCGTCAAAACATGAAGGTTTTGGTTTGCCACCCTTAGAGGCAATGGCCTGTGGCGCGCCAACTTTGGGCTCAAACGCATCAAGCCTGCCTGAAGTCATAGGTTGGAGCGAGGCTTTGTTTGACCCGCACAGCCCCGCCAGTATGGCGGAGAAAATATCGCAGGCTTTGCTGGATCCCGCCTTTCGCAGCAAGCTCAAAGCCCATGGCATAGACCAAGTAAAAAAGTTTTCATGGGATGCCAGTGCCGTCAAAGCCATTGCTGCACTAGAGGGTTTGCACGAACAGAATACGTCAAGACCGTTGGTTGCTCACTCGACAATTTACCCGACATCAACATTGCTGGACTCGATTGCTCAGATTCAATCAACGCCTTCGGCGACTGAAAAAGATTTGGCACATACGGCAAACGCGATTGCGTTTAACACCAGTTTAGAAGCGCCGAAGAAACTGCTTGTAGATGTCACTGAGTTGGTCAGATTTGACGCTAAGTCGGGAATTCAACGTGTGGTTCGCAGCATTTTGCTGGCTTTGCATCAAAACACACCCTCTGGGTACGAACTTTGCCCGATCTATTACGACGGCTTTAGGTACCTGCATGCCAAAAGCTTCATGGCGGCGCTGACCGTGCAGCCCAAGAAAGTACAGCGTGCCAGCTTTGATGAGGTGGCTGAGTTTAACCAAGACGACATTTATTTAGGCCTAGATTTGAACCCAGGCTTAACCGTTAAGCTGCAGGAGATGTATCAGCACTGGCGGGCGCTGGGTTTGCAGGTGTATTTTGTTGTGTACGATATTTTGCTGGTCGAGCGTCCAGATTGGGCGCCTGAAGAGGCTGCGACAGGTCTGAAAGCTTGGCTGGAAGTCGTTTCACAAGTGTCAACAGGTTTGCTGTGCATTTCGGAATCTGTCGCCAATGAAGTTAGAGCTTGGCTCACGCAAAATCCACCAAAGCGGCATCATTTGCCGAGTATCAGCAGTTTTCATTTGGGTGCAGACGTCGAGAACAGCGCGCCTAGCCAAGGTATGCCGTCTGAAGCAGCATCTGTACTCAAAACATTGAAAAGCAGACCCAGCTTTTTGACTGTCGGCACTTTGGAACCGCGCAAGGGGCACAGGCAGACTTTGGCTGCGTTTGAGCTATTGTGGGCTCAGCAAATCGATGTCAGTTTGGTTTTCGTAGGCAAAAAAGGCTGGATGGTGGATGACTTGGCTACGCTGATCAACAACCATGCAGAACTTGGCAAGCGCTTGTTTTGGCTAGATGGCATCAGCGATGAGTATCTGGGTCATATCTATGCGGCATCAACCTGCTTATTATCTGCGTCTGAGGGCGAGGGATTTGGATTGCCGCTGATTGAGGCTGCGAAACAGCACATACCCGTTTTAGTGCGCGATTTGCCGGTTTTCCGCGAAGTCGCCGGGAACCATGCTTTTTACTTTGAAGGCTTAGCGCCACAAGACTTGGCTGATGGCATTTTGCAATGGCTGGCCTTGCATCAAAACGCTAACGCACCAGATTCAAGAAACATACCCGTATTGACCTGGAGTCAAAGTGCAGCGCTGCTAAAACAAAAATTGCCTTTAAAACCTGAAAATCGAGCATAAAACAGGCTGTAGCCGGCGTATTTATTCATTATTTTGCTATTATTTTAATAGCAAATATGGCAAAATAACAATATTTTTGGTATTGAGTTATTTGGTAGAAATAACAATCTGCTCAAATTCAACGCCCAATTTGCGAATATCGCTCGTTCCCCATCTGCGCGCGGGCACAAAGGGCTGGTAAGGTCTGAATTCAATGTTTTGAAATTTGCCATCTAATTCAAAACTAACCGTTTTCGTCTGCATATCAGCCCCAAAACTGACTTCTTCGACTTGCTTACCGATTTTGATCTGCAAGGGTTTGTCAGCATTTGGGCCACCGCCCCTGGCAGTGATCGTCAACTTGAATGCTGGCGGCAATGGCTTTGCGAGCCAAAGTTTGACGAATGGCGCCACATAAGCATCTGACCAGCGCCCAGTGATTCGGGCGGCAGAGCCTGCAGGAGCACTGCCGTTCTCCGCGATTTCTGCCAGACCTGTAACACCTACGACAAATGGCGGAAATTCAGTTTTTCTGAAATCAATTGGAGTTTCAAACCCACCCGCCACCACGGGCACGCCATTGACGATTTCAAACCCTATAGGCAGCAAGTACTGGTTCGCCATGGCAAGCGCAGCATTTTTGGTTGCCGATAATTGAGATAAAGGCAAACCAGCGCCAGCTTGAATAGGGAAGAACGAAAGTTGTTTGTCTGGGCTGACCATCTTGGTATCAGCACGAACACCTTCGATGCCAAGCACAGCGGCGATGTCTTGCTCTATCTCGTTGACAGTGAGGCAGTCGTTCTTCAAGAGTGCGATTTTATTATCCTCAAATGTAAGACAGCGTTTCTCAGTCCTGGTGTTCAAATAACCTCTGCGATCAAGATACACACCTGCAAAACCGAGGGCTTGCGCGACAGTTAATTGTTGCTCAATAGGCAAATGTGAAAGTTTTCGATAAAACCAATCGCCTTCACGCCCGCGAATACCGCCAAAACTCCATTTGAGCGCGTTCGAGTGCAAATGCCCTCTGGCTTGGTCGTATGAACTTAAGTTATTTACAGGACTGTATTCTGGATACCCCATGTACGGTAACTGATAAATTGCCGACCCAGCGGGTACTGATTTTTCAATACTTTGGATGAAATTTTTATCGTGCTCAAACAGGGTTTGGTTCGAATTTAAACATGCTGGACAAGGTTTAACCGTTTGATCTGCAACGCCATAAAACACCAGCAACCCAGCAACCAAGCTTAACAATACAATTTTGTATTTATTGTTAATGCTGTTTGCATAGCGTGTGAACAGCCCATCTAAGCACAACATCAATGCAGCGGCAGATATAAATTCAATAAAAATACTGACCCGATTCCAACTCCGAATGGATGCTGAAACCAATATTGCAAACAGACTGGAAAAACCGCCGACGGTTGCCATAAAAAACAAACTACATGCCAGCAAAGCCATGACCAACATCTGATTGGCGAACTGTTTGCTCTGCGCATTTTTAACGCCTGAATTTAACACCATGGGTGCAACAAATATACTCAAAATCAATAGCAATAATCCCAATGAATTCGCTAGCCCAAGACTGGAACTTATGTTCTCCGTGACCATTGGAAAGTTGTTGTTATATTGACTGGCCAAATCATAAAAACTGTCCAATCGATGGTCGCCACGCGGTAAAAACATTTGCGTAAGTTTCAACCCGTACAGCTCGGATTCTGCAGGAAAACGATTCACACCTTCAAGATTTGGTCCTTGAGCAGATAAATGCAACAGGCTTGGTGCAATATTCAAGAGAACACCTGTGCATACTATGACACAAGCTATTAAACCAGCGCATAAGTGCGTCCATGATCTATAAAGTATGGCCGCCAAGATCGTGCTTACAAATAGCACCATAGTGCCGAACAAAGCATAATAAATACCAAAGGATGCCAAAACTAATAATGTTAAAACATTAATAATTTTATTTTTTAAGCTTTGTGTTTGGTTGAAAAAATTTAAATCTTGTGAAAATAATTTAAACCCGAAGTAAAAAAACAAAGGGGCAACAAAGTACCAAGTAAAAAATAAATGTCCGATTCTGCCAAAATGAAATGATGTGAATGTGTAAAGAATACTGCCAGTGACCGAGAATGTTCGAGATATTCCTAAGGTTCTGAGAACAATATAAGACGCAACAAAAACTGCAGAAAATCCGAGCAAAAAATACAAATTCAAGGCCGCGACGGGTGATTGAAACGCGGTACCCAACAATTTGAGTATTAAATAATTGCCCGTATCTGAAGTCGGGTAATCGAGGTGGTTGGAGCCAAACGGATACCCTGTGCTCGCATTTGTGAAAAACCAAGCTTCTTCAATAACGCGCTTGATGTTCCACATGTAAGCAATGCCATCGCCCGCATAGGTATATGGTTTGGCTAAATCCGGGATCAGCCCACCCGGCCAGCCACTCATGAACAAGCTAGCGGCTATGAAACATATCACCGCGCCCGGTAGCCAAACAACCCACTCCTGCTTAGCAACACTTAAAAATGATTGCCCCAAGAAGGAGGCAAATCTAGGCGAATCAGTCTGCTCCATGGGCGTCAGTGTTACAGCTTACGCCCTGCCATACATATCGGCTAATCGCACGATATCGTCTTCACCCAAATAAGCACCGCATTGCACCTCTACCAGCACCAATTCGTTTTTACCGATATTTGTTAACCGGTGTTTTTCTTTCAAAGGTATGTAGTGGTACTGACCCACTTCGGTTCTGTGCTCGACTTCGCCAATTTGCACAATGGCTATACCTTGCACAACAACCCAATGCTCTGCACGCTGATGGTGGTATTGCAAACTGAGCGATTCACCAGGTTTGACCGTGATGCGTTTGACTTTGTAGCCAGACTCTTCCTTCAAGGTGGCGTAGGTTCCCCATGGCCTATGGACGGTCGTTGGCAAATGGGTGCTGTCGTGCTTTCGTTCTTTCAGCTCATCAACAATAGCTTTGACTTTTTGAGCCTGATCTTTGTGCGCCACCAAAAGTGCATCCGGCGTGTCTACAATAATAAGATCATGCACGCCGACAGTCGCAACCACTTTAGGGATATGGCTGCTCACCTGTACATGCGTGCGCGTGGTTTCTACCGCCACGACATTGGCTTCAAATGTGTTGCCACTGGCATCGGCCGTGTGTGCCAAAGCGACTGCAGGCCAAGCACCCACATCGCTCCAACCAAATTTAGCAGGCACCAGCATCACATTAGAAGCACGCTCCATGATGGCGTAATCTATGGAGATGTCGGGCTGCAACGCAAATACTTTTGAATCGAAACGCATAACAGAATCGTTAACTCTGGTATTTGGCTCCGCATTCAACGCTGAATTTTGCACTTGTGCGCTCTGCATCACATGCTCGGCTGCGGCCAACACCTCTGGTGAATGGTCTTTGAAGGCCTGCAATATCGTGCCAGCAGTGAAGCAAAACATACCGCTATTCCAATAATAGCGACCCGTGCTGAGGTATTGCGAGGCGGTTGCGGCATCGGGTTTTTCAACAAATCGAAGCGCCTTTTGCGGTGTTCTTTCAATTTTTGCGACTTCGATGTAACCGAAGCCAGTTTCAGGTGCCGTAGGTGATATCCCGAAAACAACCAATTGGCCTTGCAAAGCATGTCTCGCAGCCTCAAGCGCATTTGATACAAAAGCTTCTGAATCTGGGATCAAATGATCGGCCGGCAGTACCATCATCACCGCGTCCGAGCCATGCATCTGACTACAAGCAAGCGCAGCCAACGCAATGGCAGGCGCAGTATTTCGACCTTTAGGCTCAAGAAGATAGCTGGTTATCGGTGGATTTTCTAAATTGCCTATAACCTCACGGGTTAAGAACAGGTAATCTTGGTTGGTCACAATCATGGTTTCATCGGCACCACAAGCTTGCCCACGTTCTACGGCCTGCTGTAGCAACGGGCTACCACCTAGACTAATGAAAGGTTTTGGATAGGCTTGGCGTGAAGCCGGCCATAGACGCGTACCCGCGCCGCCTGAAAGTACGACTGAAATAAGTTTCATGATGGTCTAGCGATGAAATTGAGACTATTTAAGACTATTGCGAGGCATTGTACCTGCCGTGTCCCATACGCTTGGGCAAAGCTACAATAGTTAACATGTCTAGTAATGCCATCCCAAGCCCAGCTCAATTATCCAACGTCAGTGTATCTATCCTCATCCCTGTTTATAAAAACGATGGTGGATTGGACGAACTGGTCAATCGCATCGGAGCGAGCATGGCTAATTCCGCCCACGCTAACAACTTCGAGTTGATTTTGGTGGATGATTGCAGCCCAGACAACAGCTGGGAAGTCATACAACGCCTAGCCAAAGAGCATTCTTTTGTCCAAGGCGCGACCTTGTCAAGAAACTTTGGCCAGCACAATGCCATCATGGCGGGCTTGAACCTTGTCTCTGGGCAATATGTTGTGCTGATGGATGATGATTTGCAACACCCGCCCGAAGCTATTGCGGACATGGTTCAAGAGTTGGTCGCTGGTGCAGATGTTTGCTACACCCGTTACGCAAACCGTCAGCATGCGGCATGGAAAATAGCAGGGAGCCGATTCAATGATGTGATGGCTTCCTGGCTGCTTTCCAAACCAAAAGGTTTGTACTTGTCGTCATTTAAAGCACTCAAACGCGGCATGGTAGAACAAATTCGCAGCCATGAAGGCCCATTTGCTTATCTGGATGGCTTGATTTTAGATATCACCCGGCGCATTGCAACGGTTGAAATTCAGCATGGCACGCGCGCGTATGGTGAAGGCAATTACAGCTTTAAAAAGTCAATCTCCTTATGGCTACGCATGGTGACAGGCACGTCGATCGTGCCTTTACGCATGGTCACGCTGATGGGTGCATTGATTGCTTTGCTGGGTTTCTTTGGCGCGGTTTTTGTTGTGATCAGCAATTTTCTCTACCCTGCTGAATCCAAGGGCTGGGCTTCCATCATCGTTACTATTTTGTTAGTGAGCGGTTTTCAGACCTTGTTCATCGGGGTTCTAGGGGAGTATTTAGGCCGTATCCATTTACGGCTGAATAACAAACCGCAATATTTATTTCGTTTTACGACTAAGAACGACGCTGAGTTCCCGAAACTCAATGTCAAACTTTAGCGCCAAGCTTTAAAGCTGCAAATCAACAGTTTATGACGATGATCGCCCATCCACAGTCTTGGCACTTTGCTGAACCGCTTTTGCTACAAAGTGGCAAAAGTATTCGCGCCTACGATATTACTTATGAGACCTATGGCACACTTAACGCAGATAAATCAAACGCTGTACTGGTTTGCCATGCCTTAAATGCCTCTCATCATGTCGCTGGCGTGTATGCCAATACGGATGCAAAAGTTCAAGAAAAATCTGCCGGTTGGTGGGACAACATGATTGGCCCAGGAAAAGCGGTGGACACCAACCATTTTTTCGTCATTGGTGTTAATAACTTAGGTTCTTGCTTTGGATCTACGGGGCCCATGCACGTCAACCCCGATACACAAAGCACCTATGGCGCTGACTTTCCAGTGGTTACCGTAGAGGACTGGGTCAATGCACAAGCCTTGTTGATGGATAAACTGGGCATCTCAACATTAGCTGCAGTTATGGGTGGCAGCTTGGGCGGCATGCAGGCTTTGAGCTGGACTTTGCAGTTTCCAACCCGTCTGCGTCATGCCGTGGTTGTCGCTAGCGCACCCAATTTAACCGCTGAAAATATCGCTTTCAATGAAGTAGCTCGACGCGCCATCGTGACCGACCCTGATTTTCATGAAGGGCATTTTTATCAACACGGCGTTGTCCCCAAGCGTGGGTTGCGCATTGCGCGCATGATTGGTCACATCACCTATTTGAGTGATGATGTGATGAATGCCAAATTTGGTCGCCAATTGAAACAAACACTTGGACTAGGCGGTGCAAAGGATACAACCGATGCATACAACTACACAACCCAAGAAGTTGAGTTTCAAATCGAAAGCTATCTACGCCACCAAGGCGATAAATTTGCTGAATATTTCGATGCGAACACGTATTTATTGATCACCCGTGCACTTGACTATTTTGACCCTGCACGAAAATTTGATGGCAATTTGACCAAAGCATTCGAAATTGCAAAGGCCAAGTTTTTACTGGTGAGCTTCACAACCGATTGGCGGTTTTCGCCAAGCCGCAGCCGTGAAATCGTTAAAGCCTTGCTGGACAACAATTGCGAGGCTAGCTATGCAGAAATCGACGCACCGCATGGTCATGATGCATTTTTACTCGATGACCAGCGTTATATAAGCCTAGTTCGCTCTTATTTTGATAGCATATTGAACGAGATAACTTCAAAATCAACAATGGAAGCAGTAGCATGAGCGACCTAGCCACCATGCAAGCCATTGCTCAACTTGTGCCTCTAGGTTCGCGCGTGCTTGATTTAGGCTGTGGTGACGGCGCACTATTGGCGTATCTACAAAAAAATCGCCATTGCACCGGCTACGGCATTGAAATTGACGATGCCAATGTGTTGGCTTGTGTGCAACGCGGGGTCAACGTTATCCAACTCAACTTAGACGAAGGTTTGGCACTGTTTGACGACGCTTCGTTTGACGTTGTGCTACAAATCGACACCTTGCAGCACTTGCGCAATGCTGAAGTCATGCTGCGCGAGACTGCCCGCGTCGGCCGCTTGGGCATTGTGGCTTTTCCCAATTTTGCGCATTGGCCAAACCGATTAAGCGTCTTGCTCGGCCGCATGCCAGTTACCCGCCGTTTGCCGTACCAATGGTATGACACACCCAATATTCGCGTGGGCACACATGCCGATTTGCGTGAGCTTGCCTTGCATAACGGCCTCAAAGTGCAAGACAGCTTTGGCATACAAGAAGGCCGAATCGTACGATTTGCACCTAATTTGTTCGCTGGAACGTCGGTTTTTTTATTTTCTAGATAAGCACTTGCTCGCTACACAAACCGATGAATTCAAAATCGCAGTCATCGATTCCTTTTTCTGAGGCTTTGAAATTTTGGTTCAAGCTTGGCTTCATCAGCTTTGGTGGCCCAGCTGGGCAAATCGCCATCATGCACAAAGAGCTGGTGGAAGAGAGGCGCTGGATTTCTGAAAAACGGTTTTTGCATGCTTTGAACTACTGCATGGTGTTGCCTGGGCCTGAGGCGCAACAATTAGCCATCTACATTGGTTGGTTGTTACACCGCACTTGGGGCGGCGTGGTGGCTGGCGTGTTGTTTGTGTTGCCTTCCTTGTTTATTTTGATTGCTTTGAGCTACGTTTACGTGGTGTTTGGCAATGTGCCTTGGGTGGCAGCACTACTTTACGGGATCAAGCCTGCCGTCGCTGCGATTGTGGTACAGGCTGTGCATCGCATTGGCTCTAAAACGCTCAAAACGCCTGCGAAAGCGCCTTTGCTATGGGCAGTTGCTGTGATGAGTTTTTTAAGCCTCTACTTTTTGCACTTACCCTTCCCGGTGATTGTTGTTTGCGCTGCTTTGATTGGGATTTTGGGCGCTAAATTTGCACCTGATCAATTTTCAACGTCGACCTCTCACGGTGTAAAAAAATCTGCGGCTGACGTGATTAAACCTTCGGTGATAGACGACAACACGCCCACGCCTCAACATGCGCTATTCAAAAAATCACGTTTAGGTGCAGTTGTCGCAGTAGGTGCTGTGCTGTGGTTTGTTCCGATGGCCATTTTGTTGGCCTATCAAGGTTGGTACGGTGCTTTGACTCAAATGGCTTGGTTTTTCACAAAAGCGGCGCTTTTGACTTTTGGTGGTGCTTATGCGGTATTGCCCTATGTTTATCAAGGTGCTGTGGAACAATTTTCTTGGGTTACGGGCGCTCAAATGATTGACGGCTTGGCTTTGGGTGAGACCACGCCCGGCCCGCTGATTATGGTTGTGGCTTTCGTGGCATTTTTGGGTGGCTGGGCTAAACAGGTGCTTGGTCCTGAAAGCCTGTTTTTAGGCGCGGCGCTGGCTGCGACGGTGGTGACTTGGTTTACTTTTTTACCATCGTTTCTGTTTATTTTGGCAGGTGGGCCACTGGTGGAAACCACGCACAACAACCTAAAATTTACTGCGCCATTAACAGCAATTACAGCCGCAGTAGTCGGCGTTATTGCTTCATTAGCTCTATTTTTTATAGCGCATATTGCTGTCAAAGCAGGTGTCAACGGCAATATTTTTGAACGTTTCGATTGCTTTTCAATCGTCGTCGCTGTGGTTGCAGCGATTGCCCTGATTCGCTACAAAACCGGCGTGATTTCTGTGCTGTTTGCCTCTGCATTGTGCGGCTTGATTTGGCGAACTTTTGCATCATTGACCTGAGTACTTTGATTTTTAGGCAAACACCATGCATTTTTCCACCGCACCCATCATGTCCACCCTTGATACTGCCAATCTAGACAAATTAGCTATTTATGACTGGCCTTTGGCAGAAGATAAACCAACACGAGGCACGGCTTTGCTGGTGCACGGCTTGGGTGAGCACATGGGGCGTTATGCGCATGTGGCCAAGCATCTCAACGATTGGGGATTTGCTGTGCGTGGTTATGACCATATCGGACACGGTTTATCGACTGGCGTTCGTGGTGGCTTACCGTACGACAACCGCATGTTGGACGATTTGGAAAAAGTCATCGCCCAAACACGCCAAGCCATGGCATCCGGTAAACCTTTGGTATTGATTGGGCACAGCATGGGCGGAGGTATTGTTGGACGCTTTGTGTCGCTAAATATCGCACCGGTTGATGCGTTGGTGATGTCATCCCCAGCGCTTGACCCTGGTTTAAATATCGTTCAAAAAGCTTTGCTGGCGGTATTGCCCAAAATTGCACCCAATTTACGCATTGGCAACGGATTAAACGCCAACTTCATTTGCCGCGATGAGGCTGTGGTTGCCGCTTATTTGGTTGACCCACTGGTGCATGACCGTATTTCTGCCCGATTAGCCAGTGTGATTGCCACCACCGGCGCGGCTACTATTCAAACTGCGCCGCAATGGACTGCACCCACTTTGTTGATGTTTGCAGGTGAAGATAAATTGGTGAACCCAGCTGGAAGCCGTGCTTTTACAGCTGCAGCACCCAGCTGCGTGAAATCACAAGCTTTTGAGCACATGTTTCACGAAATTTTCAATGCGCCTGACCAAGCGCAAGTTTTTAACGTTTTAAAAACTTGGCTTGATCAAACTTTCAAAACAAATATTTAAGCTCGTTTTTTGTATCAACTTAACTTTTTGGTTAGCTTTTCTGATTCAGTAAACCACCTAGCATACCGGCCAAATCACCCATATTACCCAAACCACCCGTAGGTGCTTGGCCAGTCGGTGTCATCTTGTTGATCAGTTCAGGCAAAACTTGAGCCAATATCCCACCTGCATCGCCTGAATTCACGCCCATTTGCTTGGCCAAACCCGCCAAAACGTCGCCGCCAAGTGCGCCGCCGATTTGATCACCCGTCACGGCTTGGTTTTCGCCCGTCCCGATCCAAGAACCCATCGCATCACCTAAGCCAGCTTGCTGAAATTTGCCAACCAATCCGCCCAAGCCACCCTGGCCGCCATCGTTGCTCAGCATGCTCGTGATAGTCGACAAGATCTGCGGGTTGTTCGCCACCATGCTGATGATGCTGGCAAAACCACCAGCGGGTGCTTGTTGCTGTTGTCCACCGCCTAAAACTGCGCCCAAAACTGAATCAAGTAAACCCATGGTGTTCTCCAATTGAAAAAAGTTAAAAATTAGTGCCCAACAATTCAGACAAATTTACCTGAACGATCATTAAGACCCTTAATTATGACTTCGCATTGTGACTGTCACGGCGGTGGAATGCAAGCCATACCAAAGCCGCACCTGTGACCACAACGGGTACCAGCGAACCCAGGTTTAACAAGGCCCATCCACGGGTGGTGACCAGCGCGCCAGACGCAAAAGAACTGAGCGCCAAGACCACAAAAGTGAAGAAGTTAATGGCACCCTGGGCACGGTCTTTCTCCTCTGGTGTGTACGTATCTAATGCCAAAGTTGTGCTGCCTGTGAACAAGAAATTCCAGCCCAAACCCAGTAAAAATAAAGCGATTAAAAACTGGTGCAAATCTTGCCCGGACAACGCAATCACAATACAAACTAAGTTCAACACCACGCCGACACCCATGATTTGCAGCACCCCAAATCGCTTGATCAAATGCCCCGTAAAAAACCCAGGTGCAAACATGCCAATCACATGCCATTCCAGCACAAAAGCCACGTCTGAAAACAGCAAGCCGCACTGCTGCATGGCGATGGGCGTGGCCGCCATGAGCAAATTCATCACCCCATAACCCAGCGCAGCGGCCATGGTGGAGACGATAAAAACGGGCTGACGCATGATCTCTGACAGAGGGCGGCCACCTGATTTAGCGCCATCTGCCTTGCTTTGGATGACATGGGCAGGGAAGTCTATGAACGACATAACCAGCATGGACAACAAGGCCACAAAAACCAGCGCTAAATACGCACCGATGAATGGCGTAGAAGTCGGCGTAGAAATCGTAGAAGCAGGCGAGGCAAACATGGACTTGGTCCACAGCGCCAGATTGGGGCCCAAAACCGCCCCAATCAACCCGCCCGCCAACACCAAAGACACCGCCTTTTCTTTGAATGCAGAATTAGCCAATTCTGCTGCCGCAAACCGGTATAACTGGGCATTGGCGTTGTAAAAACCCGCCACTACCGTTGCCGCAACGAGTAACCAGAACTGCCGACTGTAAGCCGCATAGGCGCATACCGCCGCTGAAAGCAGGCCAACCAGCAAGCCCAGCTGGAACGATATTTTTCGGCCAAACCGAGTTTGCGCCTTCGCCACCAAGCCAGTACTAAGCGCGCCACCCACCACATAACCCATCACAGGCAGCGTCGCCATCCAGCCCAGTGGTGCCAAACTCAGCCCCACAAGCCCGTTGATGGCGATAAATGTGACGTTGTTGGTTAAAAACAGCCCTTGGGCGATGGCCAGAAGCCAGAGATTGCGTTTCAAGCGTGTTTCCTAGCTTTAAAAAATATGAGTGCTGCTAATCTAAGCGGTTATTTAGGCAGTAATCAGCACCAACGCAGCCAAACCCGCCGTTTCGGCACGCAAAACACGGTTGCCCAAGCTGACGGGTTGAAAGCCTTTGGCCAAAGCCGCATCTTCCTCAGCCACACTCAAGCCGCCTTCTGGGCCAGACAAAAAGGTTACGGTAGCGGCATTGGCAGCCGTACTTTTATCTACAAGTGTGCTCAAAACCAGCGTTTCTGGACGTAAAGACAGCAAATAACACAACGACTTAGAGTTTGACTCGGAATTTTCAGAATTTGCCTTTTGTGCTAAGAGCCAAGCGTTCAAAGCCATCACCTCGTGCACCACAGGCACTTGATTGCGCCCACATTGCTCACAAGCAGCCACGGCAACGGCTTGCCAATGGGCGCGTTTTTTGTCGGCACGCTCACCGCTGAGCCGCAAAACGCTGCGCTCCGTCATCACAGGCTGAATGCTGGCCACCCCTAATTCGGTGGCTTTTTCGACCAGCCAGTCCATGCGGTCGTTGGCTGGCACCCCCACAATCAAATGCACTAGCCTTGCGGGTTCTCGCTCAACAGCGGAGTGAGCACCCACTAACACCCGTACTTCGCTGCGCCCCATGTGCTCAATCGTGGCGGCAAACTCCCCTTCATCAGCCCCACCGCTGAACAAGGTGATCCCCTCGCCCGGCTGCATGCGCAGCACCTGCACATGTCGAGCTGCACCAGCGGGCAATGCGATGACTTCACCTGTTTGCAGCGGCGTGGGACAGTGGAATCGTGGCATATTTAAATTTGAGTTATGTTCATTTTGCTATAATTTTGATAGCTATTTAGGCAATAAATACGCCGGCTATAGCCGTAAACAGGCCTAATTTTAATCTTTTAAGACTACATCCGCCCATAAGCAAAGCCCGTCGCCGTTTCAATGCCTTCAATCTGGTCTATCAGCTTCAAAAACGGGCCTAATTCACGGTATCTATCCGCCGTTTTGCGGACGTAATTGATGAAGCGCGGGGTGTCGGCCAGGTACTTGGGTTTGCCGTCGCGTAGGGTTAGGCGGGCGAAGATGCCTAGGATTTTTAGGTGGCGCTGCAGGGCTTGCCACTCGACCGCGCGGTAAAACTCGCCGAAATCTGCACCCCAACCCGTTGGACTGTTGGCACCCAGCAGCCCCACTTTGACGGCTTTTTGCCAGTAACGGATGGTGATATCTAGGACAAACGGCTCTTCCCAGCTTAAAAACGCGTCGCGCATCAAGCTGCCAATGTCGTAGGTGATCGGGCCGTAAACGGCGTCTTGAAAGTCTAAAACGCCCAAACTGCGCTTTCCGTCTGCGGCTTTGGGCTCAATGACCATGAGGTTGCGCGGCATGAAGTCGCGGTGGACGTAAACGCTGGGCACGGCTAGATTACGCTGCACTATCAGTGACAAGGCGTTGTCCAAAGTGGCTTGCTGGGTTTTGTCTAAGCTGATGCCTTTGTGCTTCGCCAAATACCAATCAGGGAACAAGGCCAGCTCGCGGCGCAGCAAGGCTTCGTCGTACGGCGGCAAAACGTCGGGTTTGGAGGCGAGTTGCCAGTCAATCAGGGTATCGACGGCTTGCATGTAGAGGTCAAAATTCGGATCGGCCAGCTCGTCGATAAGCTGGGGGTTGATGACTTCCATCATGGTTTTGGCACCCAAATCGGTCAGCAGCATGAAGCCCTGTACTTCGTCCCACGCCAAAATATCGGGCACTTTCAGGCTGGCTTGCGCCATCAATCGGGCAATATCGACAAAGGGTTTGCAGTTTTCTTGGGCGGGTGGGGCGTCCATGATGATCAAACTTGACTTAACTGAACCCTTATCTGAACCCTTATCTGAGCCCTTATCTGAGCGGTCAATCCTGAAATATCGCCTAAAACTAGCGTCGGTCGAGGCTGGGCGCAAGGTTACAGCGGCCAGCTGGTGCTGGGGTGCGATACCTTGTAACCAAGTTTGAAAGGCTTGTTCGCGCTGAGCGTCTGCCCAGATGACATGGACAGTTTCTGGGACTTGATGGGTGGAATGTGTATGCAAAGGTGAAGCTTTGGGTTGGGGGCTTGGATTCATGGATAATCTATTCTACAAACAACCTTAGCCACTATATTTAGTTATATTTTGGCTTATATTTTTGGCCTTATATTTTGCGTCCACTAACCTATAACCTCCGTTCATTCATTGCACTGTCAACCACGCTGACTTTGAGCGGGTTTGTTGGTGCGCAAATACTGAAACCTTCAAGCAGCCTGCAAGAAGCGATACCGGCTGATGTGTTGAACAACCCGACCACGTTTGTGTTTGGCAACAGCATCACCGGAAGGCCAGACGTTGATACCAAGATTGAAGGTGATGCGGAGCTGCGCAGAGCAGGCACGGTCATCAAAGCGGACAAAATTGAATACAACAGCTTGACAGACAAAGCCAGGGCTGAGGGCAAAGTCAAGCTGAATCGGTTCGGCGATGTCTACGAGGGAACATTACTGGACTTGAAGGTCGATTCTTTCAGTGGATTTTTTACGCAACCGCGTTTTACCTTGTTGAAAAACGAAGGCAAGGGCGAAGGTGATCGTATCGAGTTCATCGACGAAAAACACTCCATCATTCAAAACGCGAGCTACAGCACCTGCAAACGCAACCCAGGTCCAGAGTGGTTGCCGGATTGGGTGTTGAAAGCCGCCAGCATGAACATCAACACGGAAGACGATGTGGGTCAAGCACAAGATGCCACACTGAGCTTCAAAGGGCTGTCTGTGCCGTTGCCATCCATCAGCTTTCCGCTCAGCAACAAGCGCAAATCTGGCTGGCTGCCACCAACTTACGCGACGGACAACATCAGTGGTGTTGAGCTGTCTGCGCCGTATTACATCAATATCGCCCCCAACCGTGATGCGACCATCTTCCCGTCATACAGCTACAAACGTGGTTTGAATTTAGGTGGCGAGTTCCGCTACCTTGAGGACAACTACAACGGTCAAATTCGTGCAGACGTCATGCCGTCCGACCCCCTGCGCGACAAAACCCGCTGGGGCGCAGCCGGCCAGCACACGATGCGCTACGACACCAGCGCGGGCTCACTTGGGTTGAATTTGAACATCAACCGCGTCAGCGATGACAACTATTGGCGCGATTTTCCACGTGCCACCACCTCGCTGACGCAGCGTTTGTTGGCCACGGACGCGTCCTTGTCGCTGGACAAAGACGATTACTCCATTGGGCTTAGGCTGTCAAAGTGGCAGACCCTGCAAGACGTGTCCGCGCCCATCGTGCCGCCGTATGACCGCTTGCCACAATTGACGGCGCGCTACGGTAAAACCAACGTATCAGGTTTTGATTTTTCAATCTCGAGTGATTACACCAAGTTTTCTTCAGATGCCCTTCTAACCCAACAACCGAATGCCAGCCGCGCTATGGTGGTGGCTCAAATTAGCCGTCCTTGGGTTGCCCCCGGTTGGTTTTTTACGCCCAAACTACAACTGCATGCGACCAAGTACCAATTTGATTCGCCATTGAGCAACGGTTTGCGCGAGGTGAACCGCACACTACCCACGTTCAGTCTGGATGGGGGCTTGTTGTTTGAACGCGATACTAATCTATTCGGCCGTGCCGTCACACAAACATTGGAACCGCGTGCTTTTTACGTCAATACACCGTATCGCAACCAAAGCGCTCTGCCGCTGTATGACACCAGCGCGAATGACTTTAATTTCGCCAGTGCGTATCTTGAAAATCCGTTCAGCGGTAGTGACCGTATCGCTGACAACAGTTTACTCACACTGGGCTTGACCTCGCGCTTTCTTGACCCATCAAACGGCGCGGAATTGGCTCGTTTTGCCATCGCTCAGCGCGTGCGGTTCAAAGACCAGTTGGTAACGCTGCCTGGTGTTGCCGCAGCGACGGACCGCTTCAGTGATGTCTTGTTGGGCGCTGCAGTGAATGTATCGCCCACGTGGTCTTTTGACACCACGCAGCAGTACAACTCAGACACATCCCGAGTGGTCCGCTCCACCATTGGAGCACGCTACTCACCCAGCAACTACCGCGTATTCAATATCGCCTACCGCTTGCAAAAGGGGAGCAGCGAGCAAATTGATCTGGGTTGGCAATGGCCACTCAATGATTTATGGGGCGACAAAGGACAAGACTTAGGTGCGGGGCGCGGCCTGGGTGAAGGACGCTGGTACAGCGTGGGTCGTATGAATTACAGTATGACGGATAAAAAATTGGTCGATTCTGTGTTCGGTTTTGAATACGATGCTGGCTGCTGGGTGGGACGGGTTGTTGTGGAAAATTTAGCACGCAGCGACGCAACCAGCAACAAACGCGCTTTGTTTCAACTTGAGTTGATTGGCTTTGCCAGGTTGGGGGCCTCGGGTACCTTGAGCACTTTGAAAAATAATATTCCTAGATACCAATATCTTCGCGAGCAAGTAAGTTCGCCCAGTCGGTTTAGCAGCTATGACTAAGTTTTTAAACCCTTTCCTCAAGTTGCAAGCAATTCGTGCTGACGCTTCTAATTCTATGACGCTGAGTAAATTTTCTTACGCCTTGGTTCTCGCGTGCCTGAGTACCGTGATTCTCTCAAAACCAGCTGCGGCACAAGGCATCAAGCTTGCCCCCACGCCCGCGCTGTCAGTTCGCAATACTGCAACCACTGTTGCCGGTAATGCCTCAAGCGGCGTGGTTCAAGCAGATTTCATCGTTGCTATTGTGAACTCAGAACCTATTACCAACAATGAAGTCAAAACACGCATGATCCGGTATGAGCGTCGACTCGCGGAACAAGGTGCTGTCATACCTTCTCGTGCTGATTTGTCGCGTGAAATTTTGGAAGATATTATTCGCGAGAAGCTGCAACTCAAACTTGCCCGCGAGTCCGGCATCCGTGTCGACGAGCGCTCCGTTGAAGCGGCTCTCCAAAACTTTGCACAACAAAACAATATCTCCATGAACGATCTGCGCAACCGCAGCAGTGTTGACGGCATAGGTTTTGTGCAGATCCGCGCAGATGTGCAAAACCAGTTGCTGATTCAGAAACTGCGTGAGCGCGATGTTTTAAGTGGCATCAACGTTTCAAATGCTGATATTGACAGCTTCATCAAAGACCAACTTCGTTCTGAGCAAGTTGCTGAATTGAATATCGATTTGGCCCAAATTTTGATTGCCATCCCAGAGGGCGCTAACGCTGCCAAAGTCCAATCGTCGCTAGAACGTGCAACACGTATCATCACCCGTGCGCGTGCTGGGGAGGATTTTTACAAACTGGTCGTTGAAAATTCAGACGCTAAAGATGCCAGCACCGGTGGTCAAATGGGTTTGAAATCTGCTGAACGGTACCCCACCTTGTTTACCGAAGCGACGAAAGATATGAAAGTAGGAGAGTTGGCTGGTCCTGTCCGCTCTGGTGCTGGTTTTCACGTTTTAAAAGTCCTTGCAAAACAACTACCTAGCAACAGCTATTTTGCAATCACGCAAACAAATGTAAGCCATATTTTGTTGCGCACGAACGCCACGCTGTCTGAAGATGCTGCCAAAGTAAGGTTGTTGGCGCTGAAGAAGCGCATTGAATCAGGCGCTGTGTCTTTCGCGGCTGCCGCAAAAGAAGTATCGCAAGATGGCTCCGCAGCCACTGGTGGTGATCTGGGCTGGGCTAATCCTGGTCAATTTGTGCCTGAATTTGAAGGGCCCATGGGTCAATTGGCCGTTGGAAAAGTGTCCGAACCTGTCGTTACTCGTTTTGGCGTACATTTGCTTCTTGTGCAAGAGCGTAGAAAAGCGCAGTTGAGTGATACAGAGCAACGTGAAATTGCACGAAACGCATTGCGCGAGAAAAAATTTGATGACGCCTATGCCAATTGGATAGGCGAGTTGCGCGGCAACGCCTACGTCGAATACCGCGAACCACAACAATAATTGAACCCGCCATTTTGAGTAAACACATTGCAAGAAAGCGTTTTGGTCAGCATTTTTTGACTGACAAATCCATCATCACCGACATCGTTGAAGCCATCAACCCACAAGCTGGGCAAGCCATGGTGGAGATTGGCCCCGGTTTAGCGGCGCTGACCCAGCCCTTGGTTGAACGACTGGGCCATTTGACCGTGATCGAGCTTGACCGTGATTTAGCCATCCGTTTAAGACAGCATCAACATTTAACGGTGATTGAATCTGACGTTCTCAGAGTCGATTTCAGCAAAATTTCAACGTCAGCACCAGATTCTCAAAAAATACGTGTCGTTGGTAATTTACCCTACAACATTTCAACGCCTATCCTGTTTCATCTGCTGGACTACGTAGATCACATTGAAGACCAGTACTTCATGCTGCAAAAAGAGGTCATCGATCGCATGGTCGCCCCTGCAGACAGCAGCGACTACAGCCGCCTCAGTGTGATGCTGCAGTGGCGCTACGAGATGGCCAACATTCTGTTTGTACCGCCCACGTCGTTCGACCCACCACCCCGCGTTGACAGCGCCATTGTGAGCATGCTGCCACGCGAAAACCCGCCAGCGATTGATGTGAACCGGCTCAGCGAATTGGTGCAAGTCGCTTTTAGCCAACGCCGAAAGCTTATGCGTCATACCTTGGGCAAGTGGTTAGAAGAAAAGAAATATTCCGGCAACTTTGATTTGCATCGTCGTGCACAAGAAGTACCGGTGCAAGAGTACATTGACCTTGCACTGAGTGTTTAGTTTGGCGGCTGATTGTTGCTATAAATTAAATAGCAACATAAGCAACAAATACGCCGGCTAGACGCAAAAAAACCCGTAAAAACGGGCTTTTTTACTATCTGACTCGTGCTTTATAGTGTTTTAAGCAGCTGCGAGCCAGTATCCTGCATTAAACGGGCTGCTCATACGCAGCGCCAAAGGGGAAACGTCAACCAATTTATCGGTTGGCATCTTTTCACCTTCTTCTAACATTTCATCTAACACCTTCACTTCTGATGTCAGTCCCAAGGCCTCATTCGCCCGTTCTGCTTGGCTATTTTGCGCAGAACGGGCTACAGAAAAGAATAGAAGCATCGGAATGGTATCTTCCGGTCCCCCCAATAATCTGCAGCGTCGCGGAAAATATCTAACAATTGTTCGCGGGCTTCTTTGTCAAACTTCACGTTTGCGGGAATGTGCTCCAAAACCACAATAAAGCCTGGCTGAGGGCCAGATTTATGCAGGGGATCAGTGATGCAATCGTACAAGGCGTCAAAATTCTTGCCAAAATGAGATGGCAGCGTGAATTGTGCAGCAATCAGATCAAGAATATCTTGCTTAGATTGCGCATTGGCTAAATTAGCATATAAAAAATGCTGGTTCAAGTGCTGTGCGGCCAACTGCAAGTCATTCACGGTAAACGCGCGAATAGACTGAACAATGTTGGTTCTCACGGTACGAAGTGGCGTATCCATCCTCGCTCCTCTTTCTAAAGTCAAAAAAATATTCCAAACCTTGCAATTTGGGGAAACTGGTCTCTCAATGTCTAAATCGTCTGCCAATACATTAGCGGACAATTTTCCGAAAACTCGAATAATGATCTTCCGTGTAATAACAAGCGTCAGGCGACTGGACTTGCAAACCGCCGCAAACAATACGTTTTGCACCACGATGACGCACACCAGGTGTTTTTACGGTGTATTCACGGTAATAGCCACGCTTGTGTTTTGGCAACTGCTGCTCACGGTTGCCAAAAACCACGCCATCTTTGTCGTAAGCAAACGGCCCGCCTTGCAAAATCAACGCGTAAACCTGCTGTCCTTGCCGTGGTAACTCAGTAACGGAAACTGCCGCCAGAGCTTCCTCTGTCATAAAGCCTCTGCTTTGAGCCATGCCAATGGTCAACCCAGCGACACATAACAAAAAGCCTAGCCTCACCATGTGATTGAAGCTGATTTTTGCACCAGAAATGTAGTTTTTAACCCACTTTGACAGCATTTTCAGCATCATTCACACCCACGCTAACATCGATTTACACATCAACCTACTAAGATCATCTCGTTATTCATTCGGGTTTACCCGAAAGCATCCAAGCTCGATAGTGTCGTTGAAATCAACTAAAAACGCAAGTGATCTGTGCACATTAAAGCGCCCGAAAGGGCTTTTGTCACACTAAAACCCTAGCAAATGTGAATAACTTTTCACATAAATGGGGTAACTGAAGTTTAAACACTTCTGCAAAACCAGCCCAGCAAAACTCAAACTAGGCTATGTTCTAAGGCAATTTAGCGGGCATTTGCATCTGCAACGGTCAGCGCTGTCATGTTGACAATGCGTCGCACCGTCGTACTGGCTGTTAGTATGTGTACAGGTTTGTTCGCACCCAGCAACACAGGCCCAACCGCTATATTACCGCCAGCGGCTGTTTTAAGAAGGTTATATGCAATATTTGCAGAATCAATGTTTGGGAAGACCAGTAAATTGGCTTCACCTACCAAAGCACTGTTTGGCATAACCGCAGCTCGCATGTGCTCATCAAGCGCAACATCGCCGTGCATTTCGCCATCTACCTTGAGCCAAGGCGCTTGAATCTTCAACAATTCAAGGGTTTTGCGCATCTTCACGGCAGTTGGTAGGTGGCTGCTGCCAAAATTTGAGTGGCTTAGCAAAGCGACATTTGGTTTGATGCCAAAACGCATCATTTCTTCTGCAGCCATCACCGTGATTTCGCACAACTCTTCTGGCGTTGGGTCATAGTTGACATGCGTATCAACCAAAAATAATTGGCGATTTGGTAGCATCAAGCCATTCATGCAGGCATAAATCTGCACATCTTGCGGCGTACTTGGGCTGCCCCCAACGCGTTTGCCGATGACTTGGTCGATATATTGCAAATGGATGGCCGTTGTTCCCCAAGTGCCGCAAATCAGACCATCAACATCGCCTTTTTCCAGCAACATGGCACCAATCAACGTGAGACGCCTGCGCATTTCTATTTTTGCCATTTGCACGGTAACGCCTTGGCGCTCTGTCATGCGATGGTAGGTTTGCCAGAAATCACGATAGCGGTGATCTTGTTCAACATTGACCACATCGTAGTCCAGCTCCTCTTTGAGTCGCAAACCAAATTTCTCAATCCGCTGTGCAATGATGGCTGGACGGCCAATCAAGGTTGGACGCGCCAAACCTTCATCCACCACAATTTGGCAGGCACGCAACACGCGCTCTTCTTCACCTTCAGCGTAGGCAACGCGCTTGTTTTTAGCCGCTTTTGCCGCCATGAAAATCGGCTTCATGGTCGTACCTGACGCATACACAAAAGCTTGCAGCTTTTCAATATAGGCAGCCATGTCTTTGATAGGACGCAGCGCAACGCCAGAATCTGCCGCCGCCTGAGCTACGGCTGGCGCAATTTTCATCATCAAACGCGGGTCAAACGGCTTGGGAATCAAATATTCTGGGCCAAAAGCGAGCTGTTCGCCCACGTAGGCAGCAGCCACCACTTCACTTTGTTCCGCTTGCGCCAATTCAGCAATAGCGTGTACGGCTGCAATTTCCATCTCAATCGTGATGGTGGACGCACCCGCGTCCAATGCACCACGGAAAATATACGGGAAGCACAAAACATTGTTAACTTGGTTCGGGTAATCACTACGGCCTGTTGCGATGACGGCATCGTCACGAACAGCTCTGACATCTTCAGGCGTGATCTCAGGATTCGGATTCGCCAGCGCAAAAATCACCGGCTTCGCAGCCATGCTTTTCACCATGTCTTGCTTCAAAACACCGCCCGCAGACAGACCTAAGAAAACGTCAGCCCCAACCATCACCTCCGCCAAGGTGCGATGTGGCGTTTTTTGTGCGTAGCCAATTTTGTCTTCGTCCATCAGCTCAGTTCGGCCTTCATAAACCACACCAGCCAAATCAGTCACAAAAATATTTTCTTTTGGAATACCCAATTTAACCAACAAACCCAAACACGCCAAAGCGGCCGCGCCTGCGCCAGAAGTTACGAGTTTGACTGTTTTAGGGTCTTTGCCAACAACTTTCAAGCCGTTCAAGATCGCTGCGCCCACGCAAATCGCCGTGCCATGCTGGTCGTCGTGAAAGACTGGAATTTTCATGCGTTCGCGCAATTTGCGCTCAACATAAAAGCAATCAGGCGCTTTGATGTCTTCAAGGTTGATGCCGCCAAAGGTCGGCTCTAGCGACGCGATGATGTCTACCAGCTTGTCTAAGTCCTTTTTTTCGTCGATTTCGATGTCAAAAACATCAATGCCAGCAAACTTTTTGAACAAAACGCCTTTGCCCTCCATCACCGGCTTAGATGCTAGAGGCCCAATATCGCCCAAGCCCAAAACAGCGGTACCGTTGGTGATAACAGCTACCAAATTGCCACGCGCCGTGTATTTGAAGGCGTTGTTGGGGTCTTTGACAATTTCTTCGCAGGGAAACGCCACGCCCGGTGAGTAAGCCAGCGCCAAATCGTGCTGGTTGACCATTTGTTTGGTTGCAGCTATAGAAATTTTGCCTGGGATGGGAAACTCGTGATATTCAAGTGCGGCTCGGCGCATTTCGTCACGTTTTTGGTCGCTGTTCATGGGTTCTGTGGACTGCATATTCTGTCTCCGTTGTAGCTCTGCTTGTTACTCTTCGTTCAACGCTTTATATGACTCAGCGAGTAGGGAATTGAAAAATAGAGAGCTTATTCTAACGCCAAGCTTACAGCTATAAACTAATAGCAAACCCTGAAAATGCATCTAAGCATGGAAATTGGCCGTGTTCAATTTCCGAATCGGCGAGTTTTGAACCGCTAGTTCAATCGCATGGATATGCTCCGGTGTCGTGCCGCAACAACCACCCACAATATTCACCAAACCTTCTTCCGCAAACTCTCTTACCAAGCGCGATGTGACATCAGGCGTTTCATCGAAACCGGTATCGCTCATCGGATTCGGCAAACCTGCATTGGGGTAGCAACTGATGTAAGTATCCGTCGCTGTGCGATGCAACTCCTGCACATAAGGCCGCATCAGTGCAGCACCCAAAGCACAATTCAACCCAACGGCCAAGGGCCTAGCATGGCGCACGCTGTGCCAAAAAGCGGTCACGGTTTGACCGCTCAAAATGCGCCCTGAAGCGTCCGTCACCGTGCCGCTGATGATGAGCGGCAAACGCTCGCCCGAATTTTCAAAATACTCATCAATGGCAAATAAGGCGGCTTTTGCATTCAGCGTGTCAAAAATAGTCTCCACCAACAGCACATCGCTGCCGCCTTCAACCAAAGCCTCCACTTGCTCGTAATACGCGGCTCTCAGAGCCTCAAAGGTCACGTTTCTGGCGCCAGGATCGTTCACATCTGGACTGATACTGGCCGTTTTGGGTGTGGGGCCGAGTGCGCCAGCCACAAAACGCGGTCTATCGATGGTTGAATACTTGTCACAAGCTGCTCTTGCGATTTTGGCGGACTCTAGGTTCATCTCACGCGCCAAATGCGCCATGTCGTAGTCTTCTTGGGCGATGGTGGTTGAGCCAAAGGTGTTGGTTTCAATCAAATCTGCGCCCGCAGCGAGGTATTTTTCGTGGATATCGCGGATAACATCGGGGCGCGTTAACGACAATAACTCGTTGTTTCCCTTGATATCTTTGTGAAAATCGGCAAACCGTTCACCGCGAAACTGCGCTTCGTTCAGTTTAAAACGTTGAATCATGGTGCCCATCGCGCCATCCAAAATAGCAATGCGTTTGGCTAATATGTCGGGCAACTGCTGGCCACGGGTGTAAATAATTGGTTTCATAAGTTGTCCGTATAAGCCTCTATTGTAGAAAGACTTCAAGTCCAAGCTGAAACCAGAGAGAAAACTAGCGACAATAAGGACTGTATTTATTCACATAGTGTTTAAATCTCTCAAAATTTCCGCTGAATCTTCTTTTTTTAGCACCTCGATTGCCCATTTTGCACAGACAACTGCTACACGACATCTTTGGCTATACCGAGTTCAGAGGCCCCCAAGAAGCCATCATTGAGCACGTCAGTAGCGGTGGTGATGCGCTGGTCTTGATGCCCACGGGCGGCGGAAAATCCTTGTGCTACCAAATTCCAGCCCTTGCAAGGCAGCAAGCTGGACATGGTGTGACCATCGTGATTTCGCCCTTGATTGCGCTCATGCACGACCAAGTGGGTGCGCTTTTGGAAGCTGGTGTCGATGCCGCTTACTTAAACTCAAGTTTGACTACAGAAGCCAGTTACGCCCTTGAGAAACGTTTGCTCAGCGGCAGTATCACCATGCTCTACGCGGCGCCCGAACGGGTGACGAATCCACGGTTTTTAGCGCAACTGGATTCTTTGTACGAGCGTGGCCTGCTGAGCTTGTTTGCCATCGACGAGGCCCATTGCGTGAGCCAATGGGGGCATGATTTCCGCCCTGAATACCGCGCTTTAACGGTGTTGCACGAACGTTTTGCATCCGTCCCGCGCGTCGCCTTGACAGCAACTGCCGACGATTTGACGCGTGACGACATGATTGAGCGCTTGCAACTGCAAGAAGCCGCCCACTTCGTCAGCAGCTTTGATCGCCCCAACATTCGCTACCGCTTGGTCGAGAAAAAAGACCCCACCCAGCAATTGCTGCGCTTTATTCGCAACGAGCACGAAGGCGACGCCGGCATTGTTTACTGCCAATCGCGTAAAAAAGTCGAAGACATTGCGCAGACCTTGAGCGACGAAGGCATCCCCGCTTTGCCCTACCACGCGGGCTTAGATGCTGGCGTGCGGCAAGCCAACCAAGACCGGTTTTTGCGTGAAGACGGTTTGGTGATGGTCGCCACCATCGCCTTTGGCATGGGCATTGATAAGCCGGATGTGCGCTTTGTCGCACACCTGGACATGCCCAAAAACATCGAAGCCTACTACCAAGAAACCGGTCGTGCAGGCCGCGATGGCGCGCCTGCCAACGCCTGGATGAGCTACGGCCTGCAAGACGTGGTGAACCAGCGCCGCATGATTGACGAAAGCCCAGCGGGCGAAGACTTCAAAAACGTCATGCGTGGCAAGTTAGATGCTTTGCTGGCGTTGGCAGAAAGCATTGACTGCAGACGTGGCCGTTTACTGACTTACTTTGGCGAAAGCCTCAATTTGAACGCAGAAGGTCGCTACATTTGTGGCAATTGTGACAATTGCTTGAATCCGCCTAATCTGTGGGACGGCACCGACGCCGCCCGTAAGTTGCTCAGCACGATTTACCGCGTACAGCAACACAGCGGCATCAGCTTTGGCGCAGGTCACATCATGGATATTTTGCGGGGCAAAAAGACCGAAAAAGTGACGCAATTTGGCCACGAAGCCATCAGCACCTTCGGGATAGGCGCGACTTTGAGCGAAACGCAGCTACGTAGTGTGTTGCGGCAGCTCATCGCCAATGGCGCTTTAAACATCAACGCCGCCGCGTTCAACACCTTGCAGCTGAACAATGCTTCGCGCGAGGTGCTCAAAGGCGAAACCAAAGTGATGCTGCGCGAATCTGAGGCTGCGAGTGCCCGGGGTAGCAAAGCAAAACGCAGCACATCCTCAGCGATTAAAACCGCCAATGCAGCGCTAGATGGCGCAGGCGAACGCCGCTTTGCCGCCCTCAAAGCCTGGCGCGCCGAAGTCGCCCGCGAGCACAACCTTCCCGCCTACGTCATCTTCCACGACGCCACATTGGTAGCCATCGCCCAGCGCGACCCGCAACAACTCAGCGATTTAGATGGCATCAGCGGCATAGGCGCGAAAAAACTCACCGCTTATGGTGATGAAGTGCTTCGCGCGGTACGGTAATTTACTGCTTATTCATTAAATTTGCTATTATTTTTATAGCTGCATAGACAATAAATACGCCGGCTAGATGCCAATTTTAGGGTAAAATTTAACATTTACGTCAAAAACCCCATCCCCCGCGATTCGCGCACTTCGGGCTTGATGCGATGCTCGGCTTCTAGCTGGCTCATGAACTCATCCGACGTGAAACCTTCGCCCAAGATGTCGATTTGGCGTTTCACCGCTGCAAAATCACCCGGGCACAGCACTTCCAATTTCGCCAAACGTGTTTTCAGTTCTGCGCTCATTTGCGTGGCATCGCCCAGCAGCGCTTCCGTCACAAACATGGCTTCGCGCTGCTCAGGAGTGAGCGGTTTGAACTTGATTTTGAAGGTGAAACGGCGCAAGGCGGCTTGGTCGATGCGATCTAACAAGTTGGTCGTACAGACAAAAATGCCTTTGAAACGCTCCATGCCTTGCAGCATTTCGTTCACTTCGGTTACCTCATAGCTGCGCTGCGCACCACGCCGGTCTTGCAGGTAGCTGTCAGCCTCGTCCAGCAACAACACCGCGCCTTCCGCTTCGGCTTCTTTAAACATGGCCGCCATGTTTTGCTCGGTTTCACCTACAAACTTGCTCATCAAATCACTGGCTTGCTTGATGATTAAAGGCTTTTCCAGCGCTTTGGCGATGTGCTCAGCCAGCGCGGTTTTACCCGTACCTGGTGCGCCGTAAAAGCACAGCGTACCGTGGCCACGGTCTTTCAAGGCTTTGACGATGCGCGGGATTTCAAAGCGTGTTTCCACGTTCAGCATGTCCAAGCTGTAGCTCGTCACCGTCGGGCGGCTCTTGTCGCCATCGATTTTTGTACCCAGTGCGGCATCGGCGTTTTTGAGTTGGCGCTCAATCAGCGTTTCCAAACCCATGCTTTCAGATGCCGCTAAGCCTGCAAAGCGCACGGCTGTGCGGATTTGCGCGGGTGTCAGCCCTTTGCGCTCGGTCAGTTTCGCCACAAACTCAGCGCTGATTTCTACGCCTTCCAGCGTTTTGCGCACCAACTGCTCACGCGCACCGGGCGGTGGCGATTTCAGCTCTAAATGATACGCAAAGCGTCGGCGAAAAGCGGGGTCGATTTGCTCGATGCGGTTGGTCACCCAAATCGTCGGCACGGGGTTGGTTTCCAAAATTTGGTTCACCCATGCTTTGCCGTTGATACTGCTGCTAGCGGGACTGGAATAGGCTTGCTGCTCTTGCCGCGCCATCAAATTTGCCGCGTCCAGGCTGACAGTTGGAAAAACGTCTTCCACCTCATCAAACATGAGCGCCACTTGCGGGCTGCCTTTTAAGAAAACTTGCGCGATTTGTAACGAACGATAACGGTCGCGACCGCTCAAAGAGTTGCCGTCTCTGTCCGCGTATTCCACCTCGTACAAATCCAAGCCTGAGGACTGCGCCACCACCTTGGCCAGCTCGGTTTTGCCTGTGCCCGGCGGGCCGTAGAGCAACACATTCACGCCCAGCTCTTTGCGTTCAACGGCGTTTTTAATCAACGCACACAGCACTTGCGTGTCTTCTTGCACGAAGGAAAAATCGCTCAGCGTCAACGCAGATTTAACCGCTGGCTTGGTGAACACCGCCATCAACTCGCCTTGGTCGCGGTATTCACGCATCAGCACAGGTGGCAGTTTTTCGCTGACTTTCATCAAGTCGGACAAATCGGTGATGCTGTGTTCGGAAATCAAGTTTTCAATCAAACCAATGCGTTCCAGCCGTGAGCCGGCACGCAATGCTTCGCCAATTTCATTGGCTGTCACGCCCGCTACATCAGCAATGGCCGCAAAGGCTTCTGGCGCATTGCTCACCTTGAATTCCACCAAAATGCTGCGCAAATCACGCTGGTAGCGCGCCATCGTACCGTACAGCAACAAGGCGCGCTCGGCTTTGTTGAGCTGCAGAAGATTGCTCAAAGCCGAAATGTTTTTCTCAATCAGCGTGCTTTGCTTTTTGAGGGCATGCGTCAACCATTCACCCGTGATGGCGAGCACAGACAACAGCTCTTTGGGCTGGTCTTTGGCAAATTCATCGAGGTAAAAATACATCGTGCCTTCTTCGTAAGGGCCACGCCAAACTCCATGCCGCTCTAAGAACTCTGGGTTACTCAGCGCCTCATGCCCGCGCCAAATGTCGTTGTCTTTACAACGGATGTTCAAAAAAGCACGGATTTTGTTAAACACGTGGGTAGGCCACACCATGTGGCGACCGGTGAGTGCGAGCAAGCTGTTCAAATCGCGGCGCACATTGAACTTGGGACCTTGTTTAGCGGCCAGAGTCAGTACAAAGTGTGAACACATCAAGTCCATCACCGGCGCATCTTTCAGGTCGGGGGAGAGCAGCATCTGCTCAAAAACGTTGTCCAAAGATTTTTCACCCACTAAACGCTTGCTCATGGTAAATACTCCCGTGACAACAGTCACTTGTGTCACCATAACGCAGATGGAATCGCTTTGGAAGACCTGCAGACCTCTGCAAAATTTTAATTTTTTAAATAATTGACTAAAAACATGAAAAAATCGATCTTTTGTAACCTCAATGGCTGTGCGAGAATCAATTAGTAACTATCTAAGAAACCACATGACTGACAACATGCAAGCCACAGACAACAACGCAGATGCACCAACCGCCGAAACCGTTCGTAAACGTCCTAAGCCGGGCGAGCGCCGTGTGCAAATCTTAGAAGCGCTGGCGACCATGCTGGAAGGTTCAGGCACGGAGCGCATCACCACCTCAGCCTTGGCGACCCGCTTAGATGTCAGCGAAGCAGCTCTGTACCGCCATTTCGCCAGCAAAGCGCAAATGTTTGAAGCTTTGATTGAGTTCATCGAGCAAACCGTGTTCAGCCTGATCAACCAAATCACCGAGCGCGAACCCAACCCGCAAGCCCAAGTGGCGCGAATTCTGGCTTTGACTTTGCAGTTTGCTGAGAAAAACCCCGGCATGGCTCGCGTCATGGTCGGTGATGCTTTGGTTTTTGAAAACGACCGCCTGCAGCAGCGCATGAACCAGTTTTTTGACCGCTTTGAGTCCAGCCTGAAGCAAAGTCTGCGCGCCGCCGCTGAAGCACAGAATTCAGCCACCCCCACTGTAGATGCCCAAGTCAAAGCGTCTGTCCTAACCGCCTTCGTCGTCGGCCGCCTGCAGCGCTTCACCCGCTCGGGTTTCAAACGCCTGCCGAGTGAGCATTTGGAAGCCAGTTTTGCGCAGTTGCTGTAGCTTTACAAAAACACCGTTCGGACTGAGCTTGTCGAAGTCCTCCTGAACCCTTCGACAGGCTCAGGGCGAACGGAAATGGCGGGTTAATTCACCGCAACGCCTACTTTGACCCCAGCCGCGACAATATCCGCCCAAGTCTGGTCGTCAATCACAATGCCGTCTTTGCCACGCTGAATGCGGGCGTGGCGCTCGGGGTCGCCGGCGATTTGGACGCCATCAAAACCCTGACCAGCGGGCGACTGCTTGACCCAATCGACAAACGCCAGCGCTTCTGACTCGAACGATACCTGCGTGCCGAGTTTTGCGGGGTCGATCAACACCGTCAACATGCCATTCAGCACCGCTTGCGCTTTGCCACGCGGAGAGTTTGCCGGTTCATGCCAGCTCCCGCCACCCGTCAACGCACCGCCCAGCAGCTCACACGCCACAGCCATGCCGTAGCCTTTGTGTTCGCCAAAGGTCATCAACGCGCCGAACAAACCATTGCTTTGAGGCACGACGACCACGCCAGGATTGACGGTGGGCGCGCCTGTTTCGTCAATCAGCAGCCCCGGCGCAACGGTGTGACCTTCGTTGTACGCCACCCGCATCTTGCCTTGGGCGACCCGGCTGGTGGCGAAATCGAGCAAAAACGGCTCGCGGCCTGTCAAGGGGATGCCGATACAGCACGGATTTGTACCAAAACGCCCGTCCGCCCCACCCCAAGGGGCAACTGACGGACGCGCCATGACGTTGACAAAATGCATGGACACCAGCCCCGCGTTTGTGGCCATTTCCGCCCAATGGCCAATGCGGCCCAGATGGTGCGAATTGGACAAGGTCATGATGCAGCTGCCATGTTGCTTGGCGCGCTCAATGCCCATCTGCATGGCCTGCTCGCCAATCACCTGCCCGTAGCCGCGCTGTCCATCCAGCGTCAGCATGTGGCCCAAATCGAGCACGGTTTTGACGGCGGTATTGGGTTTCAAGCCGCCTTCCAGCACAGCAGCGACATAGCGCGGCAGCATGCCCACGCCATGCGAATCGTGACCGCTCAGATTGGCCATGACGAGGTTGCTTGCGACCGTATTCGCTTCTTTTTTAGAGCTGCCTGACGCTACTAAAATAGTAGCTACTGAGGAAATTAAATCGCCGGCTAGAGCTATTTTTGACATGTTTTTATCCTTTAATTATCTTTTTATTCCAATTCGCATTGGAGAACAAGGCGCAAAGCTGCAGACAGTGCTCCAGCACGGCAAAGCGAAGCAACGCAGTTATCGTTTTCAATGCGGGTTGGAATCACATCACCGCACCGACTTGCCACGGCACAAACTCGTTTTGCCCATAGCCGTGACGTTCGCTTTTGCTCGGTTCGCCCGAGGCGGTCGCCAGGACCATCTCAAAAATCCGCTGCCCCATCTCGGCAATCGAGGCGGTGCCGTCGATGATTTCGCCGCAGTTGATGTCCATGTCCTCCTCTTGCCGCTTCCACAGCGCAGAATTGGTCGCCAGCTTGAGCGAGGGCGATGGCGCGCAGCCGTAGGCCGAACCGCGGCCTGTCGTGAAGCAGATGACATTCGCGCCGCCCGCGACCTGACCTGTCGCGCTCACGGGGTCGTAACCCGGTGTGTCCATGTAGACGAAGCCGTGGCTGGTCACCGGCTCGGCGTACTCGTACACCGCCTGCAGGTTGGACGTGCCGCCCTTGGCGACTGCGCCCAGTGATTTCTCCAAAATCGTGGTCAACCCGCCGGCTTTGTTGCCGGGCGAGGGGTTGTTGTTCATCTCGCCGTCATTGATCTCGGTGTAATGCTCCCACCATTTGATGCGGGAGACCAGCTTTTCACCCACGGCGCGGCTGACCGAACGACGCGTCAGCAGGTGCTCGGCACCGTAAATTTCAGGCGTTTCAGACAAAATCGCCGTACCGCCATGCGCCACCAGCAGATCGACCGCCGCGCCCAAGGCGGGGTTGGCGCTGATGCCCGAATAGCCGTCCGACCCGCCGCACTGCAGGCCGATCGTGATGTGCGCGGCGCTGCAGGGCTCGCGTTTCACCGCGTTGGCGTGGGGCAGCATGGCGTTGATGAGTGCAATGCCTTTTTCTACGGTTTTGGCCGTACCGCCCGTGTCCTGAATGTTGAACACCTTCAGGTTATCGCCTTCCGTCAGGTTGCCACTGCCCAGCCAAGCTTTGATCTGATTCCCCTCACAACCCAGCCCCACCACCAGTGCGCCCCAGAAGTTGACGTGGGTGGCGTAGCCGGTCAGGGTGCGCTGCAAAATCTGCATGCCCAGCCCCTCGCCGTCCATGCCACAGCCGGTGCCGTGCGTCAGCGCGACCACGCCGTCGACGTTGGGGAAGTCGGCCAGTGCCAACGGATTCGTGCGGCGTGAAAAGTGGTCCGAAATCGCCCGCGCCGCCGTGGCGGAGCAGTTGACGCTGGTCAACACCCCTATGTAATTGCGCGTTGCGACACGGCCATCGGGGCGCTTGATGCCCATGAAAGTGGCTTCCAGCTTGACCGGCTCGGGTTTGACGTCGGCACCAAAAGCGTAGTCGCGCTCAAAATCGCCTTTGTTCGCGCCCATATCGAGGTTGTGGGTGTGCACATGCTCACCTGCCGCGATGGGTTTGCTGGCGAAACCGATGATCTGGTTGTAACGGCGCACCGGCTCGCCCGGTTGAATAGCGTGGGTGGCGATTTTGTGACCGGGAGGAATCAGCCCTTTGACGGCGATGCCTTCAATCGTGGTGCCGCTGAGCAGCTGGGCGCGGGCGATGAGGACGTCGTCGGCAGCGTGGAGGCGTATGTAGGTATTCATCTAAGACATCCTTTTACTCAAAACTTGTCATTCCCGCGAAGGCGGGAATCTATGGTGGCGCTTGTGGATTCCCGCCTTCGCGGGAATGACGGTTCTATATTGACAGTCATCGGGGTTTGGCTTTCTTCTCAGGCAAAACCGTCGCTTTTCTCCAACTAGCGCTGAAGCGGGCGTGTGATTTGTCCATGTGCGCATGCATCGCTGTGCGGGCGGCTGCGGCATCATGAGCTTGGATGGCTTCCAGGATGGCGCTGTGCTCGGCAATGGCAGCCTGCCAGGATTGCATGGTCTCAAAATAGCCGACCAGGCGTTCAAAAATCGGGCCACGGCGGGAATCCCAGAAGCTTTGCACGGTGTCTATCAGCACCTCGTTGCCGCTGGCTTGGACGATGGCGGTGTGAAAAGCGCGGTCGCCGTCCAGCGGCAGCACGCCGGCGGCGGCCTCGGTTTGCATCATGCGCAGGGCTTTGCCCATGGCGTCTGTGTCTTTGCGTTTAGCCTGCAGCGCGGCGATGGCCGCCGTTTCGCCCTCCACCACGCGGCGGGCGCGGATCAACTCTAGCGGGCCCCATTCGGCTTTGTTTTCGGATAAAAGTGTATTTTCACTCTCATTTTCGACTCTAGCCAGCGTATTCAATGTCTTATTAGCTATACTATTTATAGCATTTTTTTCATGGCTTGCGTTACTACGATCCAGCACATAAATGCCCGAACCGGTGCGCACCTCAACCCAACCTTCCACCTCCAAAGCGATCAAAGCCTCGCGCACCGACGAGCGGCTGACGCTGAGTTGCTTGGACAAATCGCGCTCTGCGGGTAACCTACTACCGACGGCAAATTCGCCCGACAGCATGCCCGCGCGCAATTGCTCGGCAATTTGGCGATAAAGGCGTTGTGGTTCGACGGCGATCAAGGGCATGCGCCCATTTTACGCGAATTGGCCGAGTGGTCAGACCAATTTAGCTTAGAATCGCAACAATCACATTTTTCTATGATTGGGAGATACCATGCGCCTGAGTAACAAAACCGTCCTCGTCACCGCCGCTGGCCAAGGCATTGGTCGCGCCAGCGCCATCGCCATGGCGCGCGAAGGTGCGCAAGTATTGGCCACTGATTTGAACCCCGCCTTGCTGGAATCGCTCAAAGGCATCCCGAACATCACCACCCGCGTGCTCGACGTGATGGACAAAGCCGCTATTCAAGCCGCTGTCGCCTCTTTGCCCAAGCTCAATGTGCTGTTCAATTGCGCAGGATTTGTGCACCACGGCGCGATTGATGTGGCGCAAGACAAAGACTGGGATTTCGCTTTCGATTTGAACGTGCGCTCGCAATTTTGGGCAATTCAGGCGGCGCTGCCGGTGATGCTGCAAAATGGCGGTGGCTCCATCATCAACATGGCCAGCATTGTCAGCGTGCGCGGGCTGCCAAACCGTTTTATCTACGGCGCGTCCAAAGCAGCGGTGATCGGTTTGACCAAAAGCGTGGCGATTGATTACGTCAAACAGAACATACGCTGCAACTGCCTGTGCCCCGGCACGGTGGATACGCCATCCTTGGGCGACCGCATCAACGCGTTTGAAGACCCGGTCGCAGCACGTCAAAACTTCATAGCCCGCCAACCCATGGGGCGCTTGGCCTCGGCTGAAGAAATCGCACCGACGGTGGTGTTTCTGGCCAGCGATGAGTCGTCCTTCTACTCTGGCGAAGCTTTGCACGTCAACGGCGGCATGACAATTTAAAAGGTCATCGACATGAACCAACTCGATTTAAAAGGCCGTCACGCCGTCATCACCGGCGGTGCATCTGGTCTGGGGTACGCCATTTCAGAGCGCATGATTGCCTCGGGCGCGACAGTCACGTGGTGGGATGTGAACACGGAAGTGATGGCAAATGCCAGCAAAGCGATTGGTGCTGACAATGGCGCAGAGGTGCATTGCGAAAAAGTCGATGTCACGCTGCACACCAGCGTCGTTGCGGCACTGGCTAGAACGATAAGCAAGCGCGGCAAAGTCGATATTTTGGTCAACTCAGCTGGCATCACCGGTCCGAACATGAAGCTGGCAGAGTATCCGCCTGACGCATGGGCACAAGTCATCCATGTCAACTTGAACGGCACATTTCACTGCTGCCGCGAACTGGCTACGCACATGCAAGGCAACAGCTACGGACGCATCGTCAACATCGCCTCTGTCGCCGGCAAAGAAGGCAACCCCAACGCCAGTGCCTACAGCGCCAGCAAAGCAGCCGTCATTGCGCTGACCAAATCCCTTGGCAAAGAGCTGGCTAACAGTGGCGTCCTGGTCAATTGCGTGACGCCAGCCGCCGTGAAAACCGCCATGTTTGACCAGATGACGCCCGAACACATCGCCTTCATGCTGTCCAAAATCCCGATGGGGCGTTTTGGGACCACTGACGAAGTGGCGGCGATGGTGAGCTGGCTGTGCACAGAAGATTGCTCGTTTGCCACCGGCGCGGTGTTTGACTTGTCTGGTGGACGATCCACATATTGATTTCGACTCGATGTAAGTAATTTTTAACCAAAGCTCATAAACAAAGCTAACTTAAGGAACCCCATGAAACTCGTTCGCTATGGCAACCCCGGCAAAGAAAAGCCCGGCCTGATTGACGCTGAAGGCAAACTGCGCGACCTAAGCGCCGTAGTCAAAGACATTGGCGCAGAGCAACTCAGCCCTGCCGCACTGGCCAAAATCAGCAAAGTCAAAACCGACAAATTGCCGCTGGTCAAAGGCAAACCGCGCTTTGGCAGCCCAATCGCCAGCGTCGGTAAATTCATCGCCATTGGCCTGAACTACACCGACCACGCGGAAGAATCCGGCATGCCGATTCCGGCCGAACCGGTCGTTTTCATGAAAGCCAACAGCTGTGTGGTTGGCGCTAACGACGACATCATGCTACCCAAAGGCTCGGTCAAAACTGACTGGGAAGTGGAGCTGGGCATCGTCATCGGCACCAAAGCGCGCTATGTGTCGCAAAAAGAGGCGCTGAACTTCGTGGCGGGCTACTGCACCATCAACGATGTGAGCGAGCGTGAATACCAATTAGAGCGCGGTCCGCAGTGGGACAAGGGCAAGGGTTGTGACACCTTCGGCCCGATTGGCCCTTGGCTGGTCACCACCGACGAGATCACCAACCCACAAAAACTGGGCATGTGGTTGGACGTGAACGGCAAGCGCTTTCAAACCGGCAACACCAAAACCATGATTTTCAGTTGCGCGAAAATTGTGAGCTATTTGAGCCAGTTCATGACGCTGATGCCAGGCGACGTGATCACCACCGGTACCCCACCAGGTGTGGGTTTGGGCATCAAGAAAGATGGCAAACCCGCACCCGTGTTCTTGAAAAAGGGCGATGTGGTGACGCTGGGTATCGAAGGTTTGGGCGAGCAGCGCCAGCTGGTGGTGCCGTTTAAGTTGTAATTATCCGTTCGCATTGAGCTTGTCGAAATGCTCCGAGAAGGCGGTGAGTTCTGTCATTCCCGCGTAGGCGGTGAGTTTCGTCGTTCCCGCGAAGGCGGGAATCCATGACTCTTTTCGCATAGCGCTTAGCCTGTGCCCACCCTGCTTGACCTGCGCCGCTACGCCCTAGAGCGCAGCCTGTTTCGCCCGACCACTCTGGGTCGGGCTATTGCACGTTTGGGCTTTGTGCAGGCTGACCCGATTCGCGCCCCGGCGCGGGCGCAAGATTTGATCTTGCGCCACCGCGTCAACAACTACCGCGCGGGTGACCTGGAAAAGCATTATCCCAAGCTGCCGATTGAAGAGGACTTCTTCGTCAATTACGGTTTCTTGCCTCGCGCCACGCAAGCGCTGATGCATCCGCGCACGCCAGGTCTGCCGCTCACTGCGCTAGAGAAAACCCAAACTTCCGCACTGCTGGATTTTGTACGCGGCAAAGGCGCGGCGCACCCGCGCGAGGTCGATGCCCATTTCGCCCACGGCAAAGCCACCAACTGGTTTGGCGGGCAGTCCAACATCACCACCAAGCTGCTGGACAAACTGCACTACCACGGCCAACTGCGCGTGGCGCGGCGCGATGCGGGCACGCGGGTGTACGCGGTGCGCGACGCTGCTTTTGATTTCACGCACGACCCAAATGCCGCGCTGGATGGGCTGATAGACGTGATCGTCAACAAATACGCTCCGCTAACCGCCGCTTCACTGGGACAGCTTGTCACCTATTTGATGCGTGGCGTGCCGCAGCACAAACCCCATCGCAACGCCGCCCTGCAACGCGCCAAGACGCGACTGGCACATGCACAAATCGATGGCGATGACTGGTTTTGGCCTGCGAAAGACAAGCTGCCCAAAGCTGCGGATACCGCCTCGACCGAGGAAGTCGCCCGCCTGCTCGCCCCCTTCGACCCCATCGTCTGGGATCGCCGCCGCTTCAGCCTGTTTTGGGGCTGGGACTACCGTTTTGAAGCCTACACCCCCGCGCCCAAACGCAAGCTCGGCTACTACGCTCTGCCCCTGCTGTGGCGCGGCGAGGTCATCGGCTGGGGAAACGCCGCCGTGGCAGATGCGGCTTTGCAGGTGAGCATTGGTCTGGTCGGTAAACACCGCGCCTCTGTCGACTTAAAGCGGGCGTTGGATGCTGAAGTTGACAGCATGGCGGTATTTTTAGGGGCGCAGCAGTCGGGTTGGTCTTTGCTGGCGCGCTGAAATACCTGCATGGATTCCCGCCTACGCGGGAATGACGGCTTCTCTATTTCGGAAGCTTTTTTTCAACAGCCTGCACCCGCGCCGCATGAATCAGCTCGCCAATCTGCTTGCCGGTGATCGATTTTGCCTCTAAAAGCTCATTTTTAGAGGTATTTTCGCTTCTAGCCGGCGTATTTATTAACTGAACAGCTATATTATTAATAGCATTTTCAGCCGTCACGGTTTGTGCAGCCTGCAAGCTTTGCAGCAGCCGCTGACGCTGCGGGTAGGCGGCGTCTTCAAAACCTAGGCGGCCACGAGCGTCGCATTCGCAGGCCAACAGCACCTCCGCAAAGCGGGCGGGTTTGCGGAAGGCGTCGCAGCGTTCTAACAATCTGACGATGGCTGCGGCGCTGAATTCACCACTTCGGTGGATGTTGCCATGCTCACGCGCCACCACTTCGGCCAGTTCTTTGCACTCGGTTGGCACACGTAAGCGAGTACTCACTTCTCGTAACAGCTTGACGCTACGGTCTTCATGGCCGATGTGGCGCGGCAACACATCAAAGGGCGTGGTGCCTTTGCCGAAGTCGTGGCACAGGCAGGCATAGCGGATGGACAAGTTGCCATCCAGCCGTGCGCTCATGTCCAGCACCATCATGGCGTGGATGCCGGTGTCGATTTCGGGATGGTATTCGGCACGCTGCGGCACGCCCCAGAGGCGGTCTAATTCAGGCAAAAGCCGTTTTAAAGCGCCACATTCACGGAGCACTTCAAACATACGGGAGGGTTTGGCTTCCATCAAACCTTTGGCGATTTCTTGCCAAACGCGCTCTGACACGAGGGCATCAACCTCGCCGTTTTGCACCATCTGCTGCATCAAAATCATCGTTTCGGATGCGACGGTGAAGTCGCTGAACCGCGCTGCAAACCGCGCCAAGCGCAGAATCCGCACCGGGTCTTCGGCAAATGCGGGTGAAACATGACGCAGGACTTTAGCGTCTAAATCGCCCAAACCACCGTAAGGGTCAATCAGTTGTGCTCTGTTGAGTGAAATCGGAGTATTTACTGCAAAAACATGCTCAAATGTGCATGTAGCCGGCGTATTTATTGCCTGAATAGCTATCGAATTGATAGTAAGATCGCGCCGCGACAAATCTTGCTCCAGCGTCACATCCGGTGCGGCATGGAAGGCAAAACCGTGGTAGCCGGGGGCTGTTTTGCGCTCTTGGCGGGCTAAAGCAACTTCGTCTTTGGTGACG
>JAYSZH010000063.1:0-4726 GCA_043738155.1 Polaromonas sp.
GCCGTGTCCAACGGCTGGTTGGCCATTCCCAACAGCTTTTCCGCCGAAACCATGGCGCACCAAGGCTGGGATTCGCTGGTCGTCGATATGCAGCACGGCATGGTGGACTACCAGGCGATGGTGACGATGTTGCAGGCCATCTCCACCACCAACACCGTGCCTGTGGTACGTGTGCCTTGGCTGGAACCTGGCATTTTGATGAAAACCTTGGATGCGGGCGCGTACGGTGTGATTTGCCCCATGATCAACTGCCGTGAAGACGCGCAAAAGCTGGTCGCCTACACCCACTACGCCCCGCAAGGCACGCGCAGCTTTGGCCCAACCCGCGCTTTGTTGTACGGCGGGGCGGATTACGCCAAGCATGCGAACAACACCATCGTCACCTTCGCGATGATTGAGACCGCTCAAGCGCTGGAGAATTTGGACGAGATTTTGTCGGTCGAGGGGCTGGACGCCATCTACATTGGTCCGTCGGATTTGTCCCTCGCGCTGGGCTGCACCCCTAAGTTTGACGATTTAGATCCCAAAGCCGAAGAAGCCGTTGCGCATATTTTGGCGCGCGCCAAAGCGCATGGTGTGGTGGCGGGCGTGCACAACGGCGCACCCGAAGCGGCGTTGAAGCGCATTGCCGAAGGCTTCCAGTTTGTCACCATTGGCTCAGATGCCCGTTTGATGGCCGCTGGCGCACAGGCGGTGATGGCCAAGATGCGTGCTGCGCCTGCGCCAAAAGCAGCTGGTGGTTATTGATTAAAAGCTAGAAACAGATATTAATTTACAGGAATACAGCATGAAAATCGGATTTATAGGTTTAGGCATCATGGGCGCGCCAATGGCGCAACATTTGTTGGCAGCGGGGCATGAGTTGTTCGTTCCCAAACGCAGCAAAGTGCCAGAAGCCTTGAGCGCAGCCACCGTTTGCGCCACCAATGCCGACGTGGCACGCGCGGCAGACGTCATCATTTTGATGTTGCCGGACACGCCCGATGTGGACAAAGTGTTGTTCGGCAAAGAGGGCGTGGCTGAAGGTCTAAAGAGCGGAGGAGGTAAGGGCAAAACCATCGTCGACATGAGTTCGATTTCCCCGATGGAAACCAAGCGTTTTGCCCTCGCCATCAACGCGCTGGGCTGTGATTACTTAGATGCACCCGTCTCAGGCGGTGAAGTCGGTGCCAAAGCCGCCAGCTTGACCATCATGATAGGTGGCGACGAGGCGGTGTTTGAGCGCATCAAACCGCTGTTTGAACTGATGGGTAAAAATATCACCCTGGTCGGTGGCAATGGCGACGGCCAAACCACCAAGGTGGCAAACCAAATCATCGTGGCGTTGAACATCGCCGCAGTCGGCGAAGCCCTGCTTTTCGCCAGCAAAGCCGGTGCCGACCCTGCTCGCGTGCGCCAAGCGCTGATGGGCGGTTTCGCCGCCAGCCGCATTTTGGAAGTGCATGGCGAACGCATGATCAAGCGCACCTTCAACCCCGGTTTTCGCATCGCGCTGCATCAAAAAGACTTGAATTTGGCTCTCGCAGGCGCAAAAGCCATGGGCGTGGCGCTGCCACAAACCGCGTCTGCCGCGCAATTGATGCAAGTTTGCGCAGCGAATGGCTGGGATCAACTCGACCATTCTGCACTGGTCAAGTCGTTGGAGCACATGGCTGCGCACGAGGTGGCCAAGGCATAATACGAGTCCTGTTTAACCCCCATAAGAGCACCGACCATGGATTTACCCGCACACCAGTTATCCATGACAGTGCTGATGACGCCCGACACCGCCAATTTCTCAGGCAACGTCCACGGCGGCACGATTTTGAAGCTGTTGGATCAAGTCGCCTACGCCTGCGCCAGCCGGTATGCGGGGCGCTATGTGGTGACGCTGAATGTCGACCAAGTGATGTTTCGCCAGCCCATCCACGTGGGTGAGCTGGTGACGTTTTTGGCGTCGGTCAACCACACCGGCACCTCGTCCATGGAAATCGGCATCAAGGTGATTGCCGAAGAAATCCGCACCCGCGAAGTGCGCCACGTCAACAGCTGCTTTTTCACCATGGTGGCGGTGGACGAAGCGCGCAAACCTGTGCCGGTGACGCCGTTGAAACCCACATCCATCGAAGACCGTCGCCGTTTTGCCGCCGCCGAGGTGCGCAAAGACATGCGCCGCGAGCTGGAAACCCGCTTTGCCGCCATCCGCGCGATGCAGTAGTTTTTAGGCTTTTCTGTTTAGGCGTTTTTTAGCCGTTTTGCCTGTGCTGCGGTAAAATCGCAGCTTCTCCATCAAATACCAGCCGCTGGATATAAACCAGTCATTGCTGCACTTATGACACATTCCATCCTAAAAAGTTCGATTTTTGCTATATTATTTATAGCTGTTCAGGCAATAAATACGCCGGCTACAGCTCAAATAGCACGTGTTTTTCCAGATTCTGCCGTGCGTGGCAAGATTGCCTTCAAATCACCACCGCAAATCGAGGTGGATGGCAAAGCTGACCGCTTATCGCCTGGTGCGCGCATTCGCGACGAGCATGGCATGTTGGCGATGACCGGCGCTTTGGAGGGTAAGTCGTTTACGGTGAATTTCAGACGCGAGGCTGCCACTGGGCAAGTGCATGAAGTGTGGATTCTCACCGCAGAAGAACAAAAAGTTAAACGCGATGGGGAAAAGAAATGAATGCAGTCATTAACGTAGGCATTAATGAAATAATCAATCCGATCAATGACTTAGCAGCTTCAACAGTCTCTAAAAAGGTTTTCATCAAAACCTTCGGCTGCCAAATGAATGAGTACGACTCCGACAAAATGGTCGACGTGCTACATGCCGCTGAAGGCTACGTCGCCACCCAAAACATGGATGAAGCCGATTTGATCCTGTTCAACACCTGCTCTGTGCGCGAAAAAGCGCAAGAGAAAGTGTTCAGCGATTTGGGTCGCATCAAGCATCTCAAGGCCAAGGGCGTCAAAATTGGCGTGGGCGGCTGCGTTGCCAGTCAAGAAGGTGCGGCGATCATCTCCCGCGCCCCGTTTGTGGACGTGGTTTTCGGTCCGCAGACTTTGCATCGCTTACCTGAACTGCTAGCAAAAAGAGAGTCATTAGCGCGTCCGCAGGTCGATATCAGCTTCCCCGAGATCGAAAAATTCGACCACCTGCCGCCCGCAAAAAACAACGGTGCGAGCGCGTTCGTCAGCATCATGGAAGGCTGTTCCAAGTATTGCAGCTACTGCGTCGTGCCCTACACGCGCGGTGAAGAAGTCTCGCGCCCGTTTGAAGACGTGCTGGTTGAAGTCGCAGGGTTGGCCGACCAGGGCGTCAAAGAGGTCAATCTATTGGGTCAAAACGTCAATGCCTACCGTGGCAAGATGGGTGATTCTGGCGAGATTGCCGATTTTGCGACCTTGCTGGATTACGTTTCTGAGATTCCAGGTATCGAGCGCATCCGTTACACCACCAGCCACCCTAACGAGTTTTCACAAAGCTTGATCGACGCCTATGCACGCCTGCCCAAACTGGTGAACCACCTGCATTTGCCGGTGCAGCACGGTTCCGACCGCATTTTGAGCGCCATGAAACGCGGCTACACCGCGCTGGAATACAAAAGCACCATCCGCAAACTGCGGGCAATTCGTCCTGATATGGTCTTGTCCAGCGACTTTATCGTCGGCTTCCCCGGTGAGACCGACGACGATTTCCAGAAAATGATGAAGCTGATCAACGACGTCGGTTTCGACACCTCCTTCAGTTTCATCTACAGTCCGCGACCCGGTACGCCGGCAGCCGCGCTGCATGACGACACCCCGCACGCCGTCAAATTGGCGCGTTTGCAACACCTGCAAGCCACCATCGATGCCAACGTAGCCAAAATCAGCGCCAGCCGTCTAGGCACGGTGCAGCGCGTGTTGGTCGAAGGCCCTGCTCGCAAAACCCCCAACGCCCTGTTCGGCCGCACCGAGTGCAACCGCGCCGTGGTCTTTACCGGTCCGGATCGCCTGATTGGGCAGTTGGTAGACATCAAAGTCACCGACGCGCCGCAGCGCATGTTGCGGGGTGAGGTGGTGACGGCTGAGGTTTAAGCTAGGGGTGAAATGAAAATACCTGAATTGCTATATATTTAATAGCAATATAGGCAATAAATACGCTGGCTATGTCCTGGAATAGCCTTTATTTTTCGCTCAAATCCCTTCTCCGTCTTCGCCGTAGCCCAAAGAAGCAAATAAATCAGGGTCAGATCACAATTCAGGAAAGTGCTCAATTCGACGGACAAAAAAGGTGGTCGAAATTGTGCTCTGACCCTAATTTATGTTCTCAATCGACGCCCAACTGACTTCACCTCTCACACATCCATTACGATACGTGGATGATTCCAGACAACGTCCGCGCCGAAATACTCCGCCGTATGCACAACGCCGAAAAAGAGCACGGCGTTCGCATTCTTTTAGCAGTTGAATCAGGTAGCCGTGCTTGGGGATTTGAATCGCCCAATAGCGACTTTGATGCACGTTTCATCTACGTTCACCCGCGCGACTGGTATCTTTCCGTAGGTTTGGAAGAACAGCGCGATGTGATCGAATACCCCATTGTTGACGACATTGACCTCAACGGCTGGGACTTGCGCAAAGCGCTGCGCTTGTTTTGGAAATCCAACCCAGCCTTCGTCGAATGGATTCAATCTCCCATTATTTACGCGCAAAACGGCAGTTTTGCCGAACTCGCCCGCAACCTGTTGCCCAGTGTTTACTC
>JAYSZH010000064.1:0-12933 GCA_043738155.1 Polaromonas sp.
GTCTTCGGTGAGGCCGACCCAAGCCACTTCGGGGTCGGTGTAGGCCACGCTTGGAATCACGCGGGCGTTGAACGCTGCTGCTGCCAGCTCTTTGTTGCCTTGCAACTCGCCGGCAATCACTTCAGCAGCTACATGCGCTTCATGTACCGCTTTGTGCGCCAGCATGGGTTGACCCACGATGTCGCCAATCGCGAAAATGTTAGGCACATTGGTGCGCATCTGGATATTGACGGGGATGAAACCACGGTCGGTAACGTCAACGCCAGCTTTGTCAGCCGCAATCTTTTTGCCATTCGGTGTACGTCCTACGGCTTGCAGCACCAGGTCGTAAGTCTGCGGGGCAGGGGCGGTTCCGCCCTCTTCAGCCGAGGCAAACGTCACCTCAATACCGGCCGGCGTGGCTTTCGCGCCTACGGTTTTGGTTTTAAGCATGATGTTGTCAAAGCGTGGCGCATTCATTTTTTGCCAAATTTTGACCAAATCGCGGTCTGCACCTTGCATCAGGCCGTCCAGCATCTCGACCACGTCCAAGCGTGCGCCCAGGGTGCTGTACACGGTTCCCATTTCTAAACCGATGATGCCGCCACCCAAAATCAGCATGCGTTTCGGAACTTCTTTGAGCGCCAAAGCACCTGTAGAGTCCACTACGCGCGGATCTTCCGGCATGAACGGCAGGCGAACCGCCTGACTACCCGCCGCAATGATGGCATTTTTGAAGGCGACAACCTTCTTAGCGCCTGTTTTTTCTTGCGCTGTACCAGCAGTTTCTTCAACTTCGATGTGGTTCGCGCTCACAAACGAGCCGTAGCCACGCACAATCGTCACTTTGCGCATTTTGGCCATGGCAGCCAAGCCGCCGGTCAACTTGCCGATGACTTTGTCTTTGTGACCGCGCAGTTTGTCGATATTGACAGCTGGTTTGCCGAAATCGATGCCCAAATCGCCTAAATGTGATACCTCGTCCATCACCGCTGCGACGTGCAGCAAGGCTTTGGATGGGATACAACCCACGTTCAAACACACGCCACCAATCGTGGCGTAACGCTCGACCAAAACGACTTTTAAGCCTAAATCTGCCGCTCTGAAAGCCGCAGAATAGCCACCTGGCCCACCGCCAAGAACCATCAAATCGCATTCTAAATCTACTGTTCCCGCATAATTTGATGCTATTATATTTGTAGCTGCTGAGTTATTATTCACGCTGGCTAGAGGAATATTTGAGGGTGCTGGAACCGATGCAGGAGGTGCGACAGCTGCTGGCGTTGCCGTAGATGTCGCCGCGCCGCCAGCTACATCCATTGTCATGATGACCGAGCCTTCTTTGACTTTATCACCCATTTTGACGGTCAAACCAGTAATCACACCGGCATGGCTGGAGGGGATTTCCATAGATGCTTTGTCTGATTCAACCGTGATCAAGCTTTGCTCGGCTTTGACTGTATCGCCCACTTTGACCAGCAATTCGATGACGGCTACTTCTTCGAAATCGCCAATATCGGGCACTTTGATGTCTATATTTGCCATGATTGTCTTTCTTTAGTTCTTCGCTAATTAATTTCGCTTTGTTATTTCATTTTGATGGTGAAAATATCCATAGATCCACCGGAATTTTTATCAAACTCACAACCCGCTTTGATCGCAGCCTCAGCCACTTCACGCGCCGTTTTGGCTTTGGCGAAAGTGGCGTGCATAGCGCCCAGCGCAAAGCCGCGACCTGAGCCAATGCCCCAAAACTCTTTGAATTCAAACACTTCGCGATAGCTGTACAGGCCGTAAATGCCTGTTTGGTTCGCTATCAGCACACTGAATTGACTTGATTCGTACGGGTCGTTGTCCTCTTCCTTGGTTTGCAAGAAATAGGTGTCTTTGAGCTTAGGGTGCAGTTTCAAAAAGGTATCAAAAACCTCGTCTTTGCTGCCAAACAAACGCTCAGCCTTGGGCAAAGCGTTGATAGCTTTGCGCAGTGCGGGGAAATGAGCCACCGTACCCGCCATGCCCACGTAGGTTGGTCCAGTTGCCGTGTCGAATTTGAAAATTTTGGTGTTATTTTCAAACCGATGCGTCAGCCGGGTGTCGCCAAACGTCACAAGCGTTTCTGCCGCAATGGCGATTTGCTTGCCTTTTTTAACGACAACGACCGTGGTCATAACACGGCTTTCATAGCAATATACGGCGGTAATCTGACAAAACTTGACCCAAGTAAGCATTGAATCTTGCAGCCGCTGCGCCATCGATCACACGGTGGTCGTAGCTGAGCGACAAAGGCAGCATCAGACGTGGCGCGAACTCTTTGCCGTTCCAAACCGGTTCCATCACAGATTTACTCAGACCCAAAATTGCCACCTCAGGCGCATTGATGATGGGGTGGAAATAGCGACCGCCAATGCCGCCGAGAGACGAAATGGAGATACAGCCGCCCTGCATATCGGCGCCACCCAACTTGCCATCGCGCGCTTTTTTAGACAATTCGCCCATTTCCGAGGAGATTTGGAAAATGCCTTTTTTATCCGCATCCTTCAACACAGGTACAACCAAGCCGTTTGGCGTGTCCGCTGCAAAACCGATGTTGTAGTACTGCTTGTAAACCAGTTGATCGCCATCCAACGAAGCGTTGAAATCAGGGAACTTCTTCAGTGCGGAGACCACGGCTTTGATGACGAAAGCCAGCATGGTTGTTTTGATGCCCGCCTTTTCGTTTTCTTTGTTCATCTGGACGCGGAAAGCTTCCAGCTCGGTGATGTCTGCGTTGTCATGGTTGGTGACGTGCGGAATCATCACCCAGTTGCGGTGCAAATTAGCGCCGCTGATTTTCTTGATGCGCGATAAATCTTTACGTTCGACCGTGCCAAACTTGGCGAAATCAATTTTTGGCCATGGCAACAACGTCATGCCACCTAAATCCCCCCCTGATCCGCCTTTAGCCGACGTATTTGTTGCCTGAGCAGCTATTGTTTGTATAGCGCCTGACATGACGGACTTGGTGAACTGTTGGATATCTTGCTCCGTGATTCGACCTTTTTGGCCGCTGCCTTTGACTTCCGCCAAAGGAACACCCAGCTCACGTGCAAACTTGCGAACTGACGGTGAAGCGTGTGGTAGGTTCAAGGTGTTAGATGTCGGTGCATGCGCTGGCACGGCTGCTGCCGGAGCTACAGGTGCGGACGCTGCAGCTTGCGGTGCTGCGGCAGGTACAGTGGCAGCGGCTGCCGGTGCAACAGCGGCTGGAGAAGCCGCGCTTGCCCCCTCCAAGATGGCGATCAAATCACCAATATTGACTTTGTCGCCCAACTTAACTTTGAGCTCTTTGAGCACGCCAGCGGCAGAGGACGGAATCTCCATCGCTGCTTTGTCGGATTCCACGGTCATCAAGGATTGTTCAACCTTGATGGTGTCGCCCACTTTGACCAAAATCTCGATGACAGACACGTCTTTGAAATCGCCAATGTCCGGGATTTTGACTTCGACAGGACCAGAAGCAACGACCGCAGTTGCAACGGCTGCAGGTGCTGCTGTTTGAGCAGCTGGGGCAGGAGCTGCGACAGCAGGTGCAGGTGCAGGTGCGGATACCGCAGCCTCGCCAGCCACTTCGAGCGACAAAACAACCGAGCCTTCTTTGACTTTGCCGCCAACCACTACTTTGACTTCTTTCACCACGCCAGCGTGGCTGGAAGGAATCTCCATCGACGCTTTGTCGCTTTCCACCGTCAAGACGGATTGATCCACTTTGATGGTGTCGCCCACTTTGACCATCAACTCAATGACGGCTACTTCGTCGAAGTCTCCAATATCTGGAACTTTGATGTCTACCAATGCCATATTAATCTCCCGCGTATTTTTAGATAGGTTTTGTGTTGTTTCTGTATATTTGTACGGCTTAGGCGCACAATTTATGCGTACAGCGGGTTGATTTTGTCGGTTTTGATGCCGTATTTCTTGATGGCTTCGGCCACTTTAGCAACTGGCACGCTGCCCTCTTCGCTTAAGGCTTTGAGCGCGGCCACGACAATGTAATGGCGGTTGATCTCAAAATGCTCACGCAGCTTGGAGCGGAAATCAGAGCGGCCAAAACCGTCGGTGCCCAACACTTTGTAAGCGCGATGTTTGCCGTCTTTGTAGTTCGGGATGAAGGGGCGAATTTGCTCTGCGTAGGCTTTCATGTAATCTGTCGATGCAACGACAGGGCCAGCGTGGGCGGATAATTGCTGACCCACGAACGATACGCGTGGCGCATCGGTTGGGTGCAGCAGGTTGTGGCGTTCGGCGTCTTGGCCATCACGCGTCAATTCGTTGAAACTTGGGCAGCTCCACACGTTGGCCGCAACGCCCCAGTCTTTTTCCAACAGCTCTTGTGCAGCAATGGATTCACGCAAAATTGTGCCTGAACCGAGCAATTGCACCGTCAAAGTTGCTTTAGCAGCAGCCGGCTTGCACAAATACATACCCTTGATGATTTGCTCTTCCGTACCAACGGTCAAACCCGGCATCGCGTAGTTTTCGTTCAACAACGTCAGGTAGAAATACACGTTGTCTTGTTTTTCCACCATGCGTTTCATACCGTGGTGCAAGATGACACCCACTTCATGTGCAAAGGTTGGGTCGTAGCTGATACAGTTTGGAATCGTACCGGCCATGATGTGGCTGTGGCCGTCTTCATGCTGCAAACCTTCGCCGTTCAGGGTGGTACGGCCAGAGGTGCCGCCCAGCAAGAAGCCGCGCGCCTGCATGTCGCCCGCAGCCCAAGCCAAATCGCCAATGCGCTGGAAGCCGAACATGGAGTAATACACGTAGAACGGAATCATGATCCGGTTGTTCGTGCTGTAGCTGGTGGCCGCAGCAATCCAGCTAGACATACCGCCCGCTTCGTTGATACCTTCTTGCAAGATTTGACCGTCTTTAGCTTCACGGTAATACATCACCTGGTCTTTGTCGACCGGCGTGTAATTTTGACCCGCTGGGTTGTAAATACCGATTTGACGGAACAGACCTTCCATACCAAAGGTACGCGCCTCGTCCACCAAAATAGGCACCACGCGTGGGCCTAATGCTTGATCGCGTAAAAGCGTCGTCAAGAAACGAACATAAGCTTGCGTCGTCGAGATTTCACGGCCTTCAGCGGTGGGTTCAATCACAGACTTGAAAGTTTCAAGAGCAGGCACCGTGAATTGCTCATCCGCCTTCTTGCGGCGATGCGGCAGGTAGCCGCCCAAAGCCTTGCGGCGCTCGTGCAGGTATTGCATTTCTGGCGTATCGTCAGCCGGTTTGTAAAACGGCAGATCGGCTAATTGGCTGTCTGGAATTGGGATATTGAAACGGTCGCGGAAGGCTTTGATGTCTTCGTCGGTCAGTTTTTTGGTTTGGTGGACGTTGTTTTTACCTTCACCCGATTTACCCATGCCAAAACCTTTGACGGTTTTGATCAAGAGCACTGTTGGTTGACCCTTGTGGTTTACTGCCTTGTGGTAGGCCGCGTAAACCTTTTTAGAGTCGTGGCCGCCACGACGTAAATCAAAAATCTCTTCATCGCTCATGTGGGCGACCATTTCTAGCGTTCGCGGGTCTTTGCCGAAGAAATGTTTACGGACATAAGCGCCATCGTTGGCTTTCATGGCTTGATAGTCGCCATCTAAGGTTTCCATCATCAACTTCTTCAAAGCGCCGTCTTTATCGCGCGCCAAGAGTGGATCCCAGCCGCTGCCCCATAGCAGTTTGATGACGTTCCAGCCTGCGCCACGGAATTCACCTTCCAGCTCTTGCACAATTTTGCTGTTACCACGCACAGGACCGTCCAAACGCTGTAAATTGCAGTTGATGACAAAAATCAGGTTGTCAAGGCCTTCACGAGCAGCCAAGCCGATTGCACCTAATGATTCGACCTCGTCCATCTCACCATCGCCGCAGAAGACCCAAACCTTGCGGTTTTCAGTGTTTGCAATGCCGCGTGCATGCAGATATTTCAAGAAACGGGCTTGGTAAATCGCCATCAATGGACCTAAGCCCATGGAAACCGTCGGGAACTGCCAAAATTCTGGCATCAATTTGGGGTGTGGGTAGCTGGACAAGCCTTTGCCATCGACTTCTTGGCGAAAATTAAGCAACTGCTCTTCTGTTAAACGGCCTTCTAAGTATGCACGGGCGTACACGCCAGGGGAGACGTGGCCTTGAATGTAGAGGCAATCGCCGCCATGCTCTTTTCCAGGTTCAGCAGATTCGGCATGCCAAAAATGGTTAAAGCCGGCACCAAACAAGCTAGCCAAAGATGCGAACGATCCAATATGACCGCCCAAATCACCGCCATCTGCGGGGTAATGGCGGTTGGCTTTGACGACCATGGCCATCGCATTCCAGCGCATGTAGGCGCGTAGACGCTCTTCAATGGCTAAATTGCCAGGGGCATGCACCTCTTGGTCTGGCTCAATGGTGTTGACATAGGCTGTCGTAGCGGAAAACGGCATGTCGATGCTGCTTTGGCGCGCATGCTCTAAAAGCTGCTCAAGCAGAAAGTGGGCGCGCTCGGGGCCTTCTGTGGCAATAACGGCGGACAAAGCATCCATCCACTCTCGGGTTTCTAAGCTATCGGCGTCCTGCGGAATCAGGCCTAATAAGTTATTCGGAACTGCTGACATGGTTTGTCTCCTGTTTTATACCTTTGGTTGTTGCGAAAGGCATGGGTTTCAAATTTTATTGACGCGTAACTTACATCTAATTTAAACGTAAATTAGGTCAAGTTCTCTATTGTGACATATTTTTTTTAAAATATCAAATTATGATTTGCTATTTCGCAATATGAAATTTAAAATGACGAGCTGTAAAGCCATACACTCTAGGTATGGATGTATCGCAGAGCAAATATAAACTTGGATTTTCAGTGGGCACAGTACCCGCTTGGTTGCAGACATGGTGGAGAAAACAGTCGCCGAACAGACAAGATCGATACGCCAGTCTTGCACCGCTGATCACCGTGTTGTTATTTTTAGCGGCAATCATTGCCTCGTTCTCTTACCTGCGGCTAGAAGAAATTGACAGAGAGCAAGAAACCATCAAGCGTGATGTTGAGTACGCGCAACAACGTTTGCGGCTGCGGCTTTTAGAGCGGCAAGAGCAACTCATGCGCGTGGCACGCGATGTTTCTAGCAAAGAAATTGATGCTGAGGATTTCACTACACAAGCAGAGTCGTTGATCAACAATTATCCAGAGTTGCACGCCATCACCTGGATAGACAACAAACAACGCGTGAAGGCGGCTTATGCCTCCTCAAGTGCATCCAATAATCAGTTGCGCGGTGTTGGCAGCTCAGTGGGATTTAAGGACAACGAAGGCGCATTTGCGTTCAACTTGGCACGTGATTTATCACAGCCTGTCTATTCTCGTCCAGTGCTTGAAGCGAATGCAGGGCCGACCCTACAGCTGCACATTCCGTTGACAGAAAAGGGAAAGTTTGCTGGCGTCATCATGGCTGAATATGCCATTGATGGTTTGATGCGCTTTGGTGTGCCCAACGAAATCACCGCCAAATATGCAGTTTCGCTTATGAACGGGAAAAATGCATTAATGGCGGGGCAATCCATCCAACCCCGCAATGCTGCTACCAAGCTTTTGCCCTGGGCCCCAGCGCCTAACGAATACCAGATACCCGTTTCCCCCGTAGGTAATGACTTGGTTTTACGCGCACAAGCCTACCGTACGTCTTTGGGTTTGGTTGGTAGCGGTTTATTTTGGTTAACTGCTTCATTGAGCGCACTGACTGTTTGGATGTTGATTGCCACCTGGCGACACACACGCAGACGTATGAAAACGCAGCAAGCCTTGATCAGTGAAACCAACTTTCGCCGGGCAATGGAGAACTCCATGCTCACAGGTATGAGGGCATTAGACATGCAAGGCAAAATCACCTACGTGAACCCTGCTTTTTGTGAGATGACAGGTTGGACAGAGTCAGAATTGATCGGTACGACAGCGCCCTTCCCTTACTGGCCCGCGCAAGACTATGAGATATTGACCAAGCAACTTGAGGATGAGTTAGCAGGACGCTCGCCAGCTGGCGGTTTTCAAATTCGGGTGAAACGCAAAAATGGCAAATTGTTTGATGCTCGCATGTACGTGTCTCCGCTGATCGACGCCAAAGGCCAGCAAACGGGTTTGATGACATCGACGACCGACATCACCGAACCCAATCGCGTGCGGCAACAACTGCTTGAATCACAAGACCGCTTTATCACTGTTTTAGAGGGCATGGATGCATCGGTCTCTGTAGCGCCTTTAGGACGATCAGACCTGCTGTTTGCCAACAAAATGTACCGCCAATGGTTTGGCGGCGATACGGTTGGACACCTGCAGTTGATTGCCCAAGCCGGTGTCGCCATGCAGCTTCCGCTTGAAGAAATGGGGGATGATGTGGACAGTTTGGCAGGTTTGCCGCTTGACCAGCTCAGCACATCGCAAATAAAAAACTTTGAAATTTTCATCCCAGAGCTTTCAAAATGGTTAGAAGTGCGCTCGCGCTACTTGACGTGGGTGGATGGTCGCTTGGCACAAATGGTGATTGCAACCGACATCACATCGCGTCGCGATGCCGAGACCTTGGCGCTACAGCAAGCCGAACGCGCACAAAGCGCCAGCCGGCTCATCACCATGGGCGAAATGGCCTCGAGCGTCGCGCATGAACTGAACCAACCTCTGACCGCCATCAACAACTATTGCAACGGCATCGTTTCACGTATCAAATCCAAGCAAATATCTGAAGAGGAAATGCTCGGTGCGCTGGAGAAAACAGCCAAACAGGCGCAACGTGCGGGGCAAATCATTCAGCGGATTCGATCTTTCGTGAAGCGCAGCGCGCCCAATCGCACCCTGTCTAATGTGCTGGCGATGGTAGAAGCAGCCAAAGAATTAGCTGAAATTGAAATGCGACGCAGAAACGTGCATCTGCGAACTTACGTAGCGGCGCGTTTGCCAGATTTGCTGGTTGACCCGATTTTGATTGAACAAGTGTTGATCAATTTGTTGAAAAATGCAGCTGAATCTGTTGATGCAGCACAACGCAGCTCTGCTAACCGAAGTGTGGAGTTGCGCGTTACACCCAAGCGGGTTGAAGATAGACAAGTTGTTGAATTTGCCGTGATTGATACTGGTTTAGGCTTGCAACCGGAAGTGATGGCGCGTTTGTACGAATCCTTCTTTTCTACCAAGGCTGAAGGCATGGGCATGGGTTTGAGTTTGTGCCGTTCTATTGTTGAGTCGCATTTGGGGCGAATCGCCGCTGAGAACATCTACAATGGTGCGAATGTTGTAGGTTGTAGGTTTGCTTTTTGGTTGCCTCTGCAGCTAGAAAGTTTGCAAGAAACCGCTGCATCACAGAACACAGCGTAACTGAATTTTTATTAAGCGGGAGTATTTGCATGAGTTTGATTCCTAAAAAAGGCACCGTATACGTTGTAGACGACGACGAGGCGGTGCGCGACTCTTTGCAATGGTTGCTGGAAGGTAAAGATTACCGCGTGCGCTGTTTTGACTCTGCCGAAACTTTTTTAAGCCGGTACGATGCGCGTGAAGTGGCTTGCTTGATTGTTGACATTCGCATGGGCGGCATGACCGGTTTGGACTTGCAAAATCGCCTGATTGAGCGCCAGTCTCCCTTGCCCATCGTGTTCATCACTGGCCATGGCGATGTACCAATGGCCGTCGATACCATGAAAAAAGGCGCCATGGACTTCATCCAAAAGCCCTTCAAAGAAGAAGCCTTGGTTAGTTTGGTGGAGCGCATGCTGGAGCAGGCTAAAACCACGTTTTCAGACCACCAAACCTCAGCTAGTCGCGATGCGTTGTTGGGTAAACTCACCTCGCGTGAGTCTCAAGTTTTAGAGCGCATCGTTGCAGGTCGCTTGAACAAACAAATCGCCGACGATTTGGCCATCAGCATCAAGACCGTAGAAGCCCACCGAGCCAACATCATGGAAAAGCTGGGTGCAAACACAGTAGCCGATTTGCTGAAAATCGCTTTGGGGAAAAACGCACCCAAAGTTACTGCGTAGTAACAGCTAACTTTTACAGTAATCTTTCGCGCTTATTTTGCTATATTTTTTATAGCTAATTAGGCAATAAATACGCCGGCTATAGGCGTATTTAACCTTTAAAATGGCATTTTTTCAATTTTTACCCAGTTTCAGTACGCATGACAGCTCAAAACATCGACGGTATCGCCCTTTCCAAACAACTACGCGCTGAAGTCACCCAACGCACCACCGCCCTCAAAGCGCGTGGCGTCACGCCGGGTTTGGCGGTGATTTTGGTCGGTGAAGACCCCGCCAGCCAAGTGTATGTTCGCAACAAGGTCAAAGCTTGCGAAGACAGCGGTTTGCACTCGGTTTTTGAGAAATACGAAGCAACTTTGAGCCAAGCAGACTTGTTGGCTCGGATTGCTGCTTTAAACGCAGACGAAACCATCCACGGCATCTTGGTGCAAATGCCGCTGCCAAAGCACATTGACCCGCACGCGGTGATTGAGGCGATTGCTGCTTCAAAAGACGTTGATGGCTATTCGACTTTGAGCGCTGGTGAGCTGATGACGGGTGCCCCCGGTTTCAACCCTTGCACGCCGTTTGGCTGCATGAAGTTGATCGAAAGCACCGGTATCAACCTGCGTGGCAAACACGCCGTCGTCATTGGCCGTAGCAATACGGTGGGTAAACCCATGGCTTTGATGCTATTGGCAGCACACGCCACAGTCACTATTTGCCATAGCGCTACTGACAACATCAAACAGCACACTTTGCAGGCAGATGTTGTCGTTGCCGCCGTTGGTCGCCGCAACGTGTTGACCGCAGACATGGTCAAACCCGGCGCTATCGTCATAGACGTCGGCATGAACCGTGATGACAATGGCAAATTGTGCGGCGATGTGGACTTTGCCGCGATCAAGGAAGTCGCAAGCTATATCACCCCTGTGCCGGGTGGCGTTGGGCCGATGACGATTACGATGCTACTCGTCAATACCTTGAATTCTGCTGAACGTTCGTTGTAAAACCAAAATTACTATCAGTCCCGTGAAGGCGGGAATCCACGGTGGCGCTTGTGGATTCCCGCCTTCGCGGGAATGACTGCTCTCATAGATAATGTTAAAAATCTGCTTGATTCGGATTTAATTGTCCCAATATTCACACCTATGACCAATCCACTCCTTCAAAACACTGACGCCGCGACATCGTTGGCGCTGTTTGACCAAATCAAGCCCGAGCACGTCGGGACAGCCATAAATTCACTGTTGGCGGACGCTCAAAAAGCGCTTGATACCGTCACCGCAGACCCTTTTCCAGCAAACTGGCTTGAAATCTCCAAAGTTTTGGACGTTGCGACTGAAAAGCTAGGCCGCGCTTGGGGTGCTGTGAGTCATTTGAACAGCGTTGCTGACAACCCAGAGCTACGCGCGGCGTACAACGAATCCCTGCCCATCATTACCGAGTTTTATACCGCACTGGGCGCCAACGAGCAGCTTTATGCGAAATACAAAGCGATTGACGTTAAAACCTTAAACGCTGAACAGTTGCAAGCGCACAAATACGCGGTTCGCAACTTTGTGCTGAGCGGTGCTGAGCTGCAAGGCGCAGCCAAAGAACGTTTTGCCGAGATTCAAGCGATTCAGGCCGAACTGAGTCAAAAATTCAGCGAAAACGCCTTGGACGCGACCGAAGCTTTTGCCTATTACGCAAATCTTGATGAACTAGACGGCGTGCCCGAAGACGTGTTGCACACCGCCAAAGCAGCGGCGGCCAAAGAAGACAAGGAGAATCAATACAAACTCACTTTGAAAATGCCTTGCTACCTGCCGGTGATGCAATTCGCCACCAGCAGCGCCTTGCGTGAGATTTTGTACAAAGCCAATTCCACCAAAGCGTCTGACCAAGCAACTTTCCCGACAGCGGAAGAAGCCAAAAAGTACGACAACTCCGCCAATATCGCCCAAATCTTGGCGCTGCGCCACGAAGAGGCCCTGCTTTTGGGCTTCAACAACTACGCAGAAGCGTCCATTGCCACCAAAATGGCGAAATCACCGGCTGAAGTCATCGCCTTTTTGCGTGATTTAGGCCAGCGCGCCCGCCCGTTTGCAGAAAAAGACCTGGCAGACATGCGCGCTTTCGCCGCTGAAAACCTCAATCTGACCAACCCGCAGCCTTGGGATTGGCCGTACATCGGCGAAAAGCTCAAAGAAGCGCGTTATTCGTTTAGCGAGCAAGAAGTAAAGCAATACTTCACCGCTCCCAAGGTTTTAGCCGGCTTGTTCAAAATCGTCGAAACCCTGTTTGAGGTAGCGATTCGTGAAGACAAAGCACCGGTTTGGAACGACAGCGTCAAGTTTTACCGCATCGAGCGTGCTTCTAAACTGGTCGGACAGTTTTACCTCGACCCCAACGCCCGCACAGGCAAACGCGGCGGGGCGTGGATGGATGACGTCCGCGCCCGTTGGCTGCGACCAGATACGGGCGTGCTGCAAACGCCAGTCGCGCACTTGGTTTGCAACTTTGCGGACGGCGTGGATGGCAAGCCCGCTTTGCTCACGCATGACGACGTCACCACCCTCTTCCACGAATGCGGCCACGGCCTGCAGCACATGCTGACCACCGTGAACGAGCGCGATGTCTCCGGCATCAGCGGCGTGGAATGGGACGCGGTGGAGCTACCAAGCCAGTTTATGGAAAACTTCTGCTGGGAATGGGATGTGCTCAAACACATGACCGCTCATGTGGATACGGGCGAGCCATTGCCCAAAGCCTTGTTCGACAAAATGACCGCCGCTAAAAACTTCCAAAGCGGCTTGCAAACGCTGCGTCAAATCGAGTTTTCCTTGTTCGACATGCTTTTGCACACCCAAGAAAATACTGATAGCAAACCCGATTTCATGGCGCTACAGGCGCAAGTCCGCAAAGAAATTGCGCTGATAC